>JAFRUN010000057.1 GCA_017438865.1 Clostridia bacterium | reverse complement strand
TGGACGATCAGGGCGTTGTCCGCATCAACCGCGGCTTCCGCGTTCAGTTCAACAGCGCGATCGGACCGTACAAGGGCGGCATCCGTTTCAACAAGAACGTCAACCTGTCCGTCATGAAGTTCCTCGGCTTCGAGCAGACCTTCAAGAACAGCCTGACCTCGCTCCCGATGGGCGGCGGCAAGGGCGGCGCGGACTTCGATCCGACCGGCAAGAGCGATCGCGAGATCATGCGTTTCTGCCAGAGCTTCATGACTGAGCTCTATCGTCATATCGGTCCGAACGTGGACGTTCCGGCAGGCGACATGGGCGTCGGCGGACGTGAGATCGGCTACATGTTCGGTCAGTACAAGCGCATCCGCAATGCGTACGAGAACGGCGTTCTCACCGGCAAGGGCCTTAGCTTCGGCGGTTCCCTCATTCGTCCGGAAGCGACCGGCTACGGCGCGGTTTACTACCTCTGCGAAGTTCTGAAGCATCAGAACGACACGATCGAAGGCAAGACCATTGCGGTCTCCGGCTTCGGCAATGTTGCATGGGGCGTCACCAAGAAGGCAGCCGAGCTCGGCGCAAAGGTCGTCACGCTCTCCGGCCCGGACGGCTACATCTACGATCCGGACGGCGTCGTCACCGAGGAGAAGATCAACTACATGCTCGAGATGAACGCATCCCGCCGCAACCGCGTGCAGGACTATGCGGACAAGTTCGGCGTCGAGTTCTTCCCGGGCGAGAAGCCCTTCGGTCGCAAGGTCGACATCGTCATGCCCTGCGCAATGCAGAATGACGTGCACATGGATTCCGCGCAGAAGATCGTCGCGAACGGTATCAAGTATTACATCGAAGTTGCGAACATGCCGACGACCAACGACGCGCTGTTCTATCTGATGGATCAGGGCCTCGTCGTTGCTCCGTCCAAGGCGGTCAACGCGGGCGGCGTTGCGGTTTCCGGTCTCGAAATGAGCCAGAACTCCGAGCGTCTCGCATGGCCCGCCGAGGAAGTCGATGCGAAGCTCCACAGCATCATGGTCAACATCCACAAGGCATCCGTCGAAGCGGCGGAAGAGTGCGGACTCGGCTACAACCTGGTTGCCGGCGCGAACATCGCGGGCTTCAAGAAGGTTGCGGACGCCATGCTGGCACAGGGCATCGTCTGATCTTCACCGGTCATAATCTCCCGATCAAAAAGGACTTCCGAAAGGAAGTCCTTTTTTGTATGCAGAATGTATGTCAGATGTTTTCCTCGATCTCCGCCGGCGAGACGGGGAGATCCGTCTTGATCTGCGTGCTGCTGATCTCGGGCGTGCGCGGCAGATACACGACGTACACACCTTCCTCCTTCGGAAAATCGAATTTCCCTGTCCAGTCGTCGCCCATTACAAAGGTGTCGATATGGTATTCGTGCATATCGGTCCGCTTCTGCGACCAGTTTTCTTCCGGGATCACCAGATCGACGTAGCGGATCGCCTCCACGAGCGCTTTCCGCTTCTCATAGGAGAAATAACAGTTCTTGTGCTTTTCGTTCCGGTTGAATTCATCCGTGGAAACGGCGACGATCAGATAGTCTCGAGCGCTTTGGCCCTGCGGAGCAGATTGATGTGCCCGTAGTGCAGCAGGTCGAACGTTCCGTATGTGATGACTCTTTTCATGGCAGTTTTCCGTTACGCCTGTCCCGCCTCCGCAATGTTCAGCGCATGGTCGCTGATACGTTCGAGGTCGGTGAGCGCTTCCACATAGAGCATGCCGATCTCGGCCGAGCACCTGCCCTCGGAAAGACGCCTGATATGGTTGTTCTCGTACAGATCGACGAGATCGTCGACCTCCTGCTCGCGCGCGGCGATGTTTGCAAGCGGCATCGCCTTGGGCGTTTTCATGCAGGTATGCGCGTCTTCGACGATGGTGAGGACCTTGAGGAACAGCGGCGCGATCTCATCCATGGCGGCTTCGGAGAACTGCATCTTCCGCTCGCGCATGTGCTGGATATAGCCCGCAATGTTGTTTGCGTGGTCGCCGATGCGCTCGTAGTCGACGATGACGTGATGCATGCGGTCGACCGAACGCGCATCGGATTCGCCGAGGCCGTTGCGGTTGATCTCAACAAGGTACTTCGAGATCTCGGAATTCAGCCAGTCGAGCGTTTCTTCGTTTTCGGCGATGCCGTCGAGATCGCCCTTTCTGGGCGCGGTCATGGCGGCATAAACCTTTTTGAGATTCTCGTGCGCGATCTCATACATACGCTCGGTCTCCTTTTCGACCGAAGCGACCGCGGTGACGGAGGAACCGAAGTCCTTGCCGCCGACAATGTGGATGAGGCGGCGTCCGTCAAGCTTGTCTTCACCGCGGATGATGAGCCGCGAGAGCTTGATGAGCAGCGACGAGAGCGGGAACATGAGGACGGTCGCCGCGATCTTCAGGAAGGTATTGGCGTTCGCAAGCTGCTGCGCATAGTTCGGCGTGCCGTTGACGCTGCCGGAGATGCGCGCGATGAAATCAAGCACGCCGGGGAAGAGCTGCAGAAGAATGACGCAGATGATGCAGGCGAACACGTTGAACAGCACATGGATGCAGGCGGTGCGCTTTGCATCCTTCGTGCCGCCGACCGAGGCGAGTACCGAAACGGTGGTGCAGCCGATGTTCTGTCCGCAGATCAGGTATACCGCAATGCCGAGCGGGTTCGTGCCGAGCGCCCCGGACATCGCCGTCGCCTGCAGCACACCGACCGAAGCCGAAACGCTCTGCAGAAGCATCGTCATGACCGTGCCGACGAGCACCGCCAGAAGCGGATGGTTGTCGAGACTGAGGATCAGGTTTTTGAACCATTCGACTTCGGCGAGCACCTTCATGTGTTCCTTCATGAGCGTCATGCCCATGAACAGAAGACCGAGACCGGTCAGCGCGTACAGAATGTCGCTCCACGGCCGCTTTTTCAGGAATGTCATCGCCATGACGCCCGCGAACGCAATGATCGGGGCGTAGGCGTCGATGTTGAACGCAATGAGCTGACCGGTGATCGTGGTGCCGATGTTGGCGCCCATGATGACGCCGACGGCATTTTCAAGGGGCATCAGGCCCGCGTTGACAAATCCGACGGTCATGACGGAGACGGCGTTCGAGCTTTGGATGATACCCGTGATCACCGTACCGACGAGCAGCCCCAGAAACCGGTTTGTCGTCAGCTTTTCGAGGATCGACTTGAGCTTTGCGCCCGCCAGCCGCTCGATGCCGTTGCCCATGATTTTGATGCCGAACAGGAAAATCGCGATGCCGCCGATGATCCCGAGCACATTTTCGAATGGCATAAATACCGAACCTCCCCATACGCTCCTGATTACATCGTAACAGAAACACGGCGCGTTTGCAACCGGATTCCGTAAACTATTTGCGTAAAATCTGTGTAAGAAAAAACGGACCGTTTCCCGATCCGTTTTTGACGGTCTGTTTATTCGGCGGTTTCCCTGTCGATGATCTTCCGGAACTGCGTCTCGTACAGCTCGCGGTAGATGCCGTTTTTCTGCAAAAGCTCGTCGTGCGTGCCCTGCTCGGAGATCGTGCCGTTTGCGACGACCAGAATGCGGTCCGCCTTGAGGATCGTCGAGAGCCGGTGCGCGATGACGATGGAGGTGCGGCCCTTCATCAGCGCTTCGAGCGCGTCCTGGATCGCGTTTTCCGAGATGGAGTCGAGCGCGGACGTCGCCTCGTCGAGGATCAGGATGCTCGGATTCTTCAGGATGATCCGCGCGATCGAGAGCCGCTGCTTTTCGCCGCCGGACAGCTTCAGTCCGCGGTTGCCGACGACCGTGTCGAGCCCGTCCGGCTGGTTTGCGATAAAATCGGTCAAGCTCGCCGTTTTGAGCGCCGCCATCAATTCTTCATCCGTTGCGTCCTCTTTCGCATAGAGCAGGTTGTCGCGGATCGTGCCGTTGAAGAGGTACGAATCCTGCGTGACGACGCCGATGCTCTGCCGCAGATACACAAGGTCGATCGCGCGCACGTCGGTGTTGCCGATCCGCACGCCGCCCGCGTTCACGTCGTAGAGACGGGGAAGGAGGTTGACGATCGTGCTCTTGCCGGAGCCGGACGGCCCGACGATGGCGTACATCTTTCCGGCGGGCACGGTGAAGTCGATATCACTCAGAAGCGGCTTTTCCGGCGAATAGGAGAACGCCACATGATCGTAGCGGATGTCGGCGCCGTCGATGGCCGGCTTGCGCGGCTGTTTGGGCGCCTGAATCGCCGGGACCATGTCGAAGTAGTTGAAGATGCGCGTGAACAGCGCAAGCGAGCGCGTGAAGTCCACATGGATGTTGAGAAGCGACTGGACCGGGCGGTAGAGCCGGTTGATCAGCATGACGGTGGACGTGATGACGCCGACGTCGAGGGTGGGATCGGTTTTTTTGATGATGAACCAGCCGCCGGCGAAGTAGATCAGAAGCGGACCGATCTCCGTGAACATGCCCATCAGCACCATGAACCACTTGCCGCTGCGCTGCTCCTTCATCGAGAGCTTCGTCACCTCGTCGTTGACGGTTTCAAAGCGCTGCATCTCGCGCTTTTCCCGCGCAAACAGCTTGACGAGCAGCGAGCCGGAAACGGAAAGCGTTTCGTTGACGAGCTGATTCATCTCGTCGTGCTTCGCCTGGCTTTCGCTCGCCAGCTTCCAGCGCGTTTTGCCCGCGGACCGCGTCGGCAGGATCAGAAGCGGGATGATGAGAATGCCGACGATGGCAAGCTGCCAGCTCATCACAAACAGCGCGACGAGCGTGGAAACGACGACGACGATGTTGCGCACGATGTTGGTGAGCGTTCCGGAGATCACGCTGGAAACGCCGCCGATGTCGGAGTTCATGCGCGTGATGATGTCGCCCTGCTTTTCGGTGGTGAAAAACGCGTGCGGCATGGAAAGCAGATGACCGTACATCTGGTTCTTCATGTCGTAGATGATCTTGTTCGAGATCCACGCGTTGATATAGCTCTCCAGCACGCCGATGACCTGCGACGCCGTCAGCGTGACGAACGCCGCGATCAGCAGCTGAACGAGCAGCTTCATGTTTTTGCCGACCAGCGCCTCGTTGACGATCCGCCCCGTAATGATGCTCGGCAGAAGTCCGACGCCCGCGGAGACGAGGATCGTGACGAACACAAGCAAAAACTGCAGCCAGTACGGCTTCAGATAGGAGAGGATCCGTTTGATCAGCGATCCGGTCACTTTCGGAACGTTCTGTTTTTCTTCGTCGGTCAGAAAACCGCGCGGTCCCATCGGTCCGCCCATCGGTCCCGGCATATTGTGATCCTTTCCGCGGTCAATTCCGCTGTTTTAATGGTTTCGATGGATCCCGCAAAGATCGCGGACGATCTCGCCCGCCAGAATGAGCCCCGCGACGGACGGGACGAAGGCGCAGCTTCCCGGCGTCTGCCGCTTTGCGTGCAGAAGCGTTTCTCCCGGTTCGCCGTTCGGCTCGATCGGCGGTTCTTTGGAATATACGACCTTGAGACGATCGATCCCGCGCTTTCTGAGCTCGCGCCGCATCACGCGCGCCAGCGGACACACACTCGTTTTTGAAATATCCGCGACCTCAAGCGCCGTCGGATCCAGCTTGTTGCCCGTGCCCATACAGCTGATGACCGGCACGTTTGCGGCGTTTGCCTGCATAACGAGCTGCAGCTTTCCGGATACGGTGTCGATCGCATCCGCGACGTAATCAAACTTTGAAAAATCGAACCGGTCCGCGGTTTCGGGAAGATAGAAACAGTTGTGCGCATAAACGACCGTTTCGGGACAGATCGAAGCGATGCGCGCCTTAACGACCTCCGTTTTCGGTTGACCGATATTGTCATGCGTTGCGTACAGAAGCCGGTTCAGATTGCTCAGGACGATCACGTCGTCGTCGACGATGTCCAGCGTGCCGACGCCGCTCCGCGCAAGCGCTTCCGCGACGTAGCTTCCGACGCCGCCGAGTCCGAACACGGCGACGCGCGCCTTTTTCAGCCGTTCGATCCCGTCGTCGCCGAGCAGCATCCTCGTTCTTGTGAATTGATCCGTCATGGTTCTCCCCATGCAAAAAGAATATATATAATTATACGCCGTCAAAAGACGGCGTGTCAAGGAACCGGGATAAGAAAACCCCGTTCGTATGCTCATTTGTCTGTATCGATTTCCAGCGTATAGCGCTGATACGCGTTGATGATGCGCGTTTCGCCGTACGGAAGCTCGCGCTTGATGTCGCCGTAGGTCATATGCACATGTCCGTGCACGAGCGCTTTCGGTTTCCACCGGTCAAGCATCGGCAGAAACGCCTCGAATCCGCGGTGCGCGTAGTCGTCCGCGTCGCCGTATCCCTTCGGCGGGCAATGCGTCAGAACGATATCGACGCCGCGCGCCTTCCGGACCGCAAAGCGCAGACGGGCGATGCGCCGCCGCATTTCGCGCTCGGTGTACTGGTACGGTTCGCCGCTGTAAAGCGCGCTGCCGCCGAGTCCGAGGATGCGAAGCCCGTGAAAGGTAACGAGCCGGTCGTCGATGCATTCGCACCCCTCCGGCGGAAAATGATCGTAAGCCGCGTTGTGGTTGCCATGCACATAGAACACCGGCAGGTTCGACATCGTCACCAGAAAGGTCAGGTACTCTGCCTTGAGATCGCCCGCGGCAAGGATCAGGTCAAAGCACTTCACGCGGTCCGGAGAGTAGTAATCCCAGAGCGCCGGATCCTCGGTATCGGCAAGGAGCAGGATCTTCATAGGATCGGTCCGTCCTTGACCGGCGGGATCTCCTCCCGGTAAACGCCGAGCAGCCGCACGATGTTCTGCGCGACCGGCATGAGCTCGTCGAACGCCGGGATACCGCCCTCGATCGTATCGGAAAGCCAGTCCATATGTAAGATCTCGGACGGCGAAAGCCAGCGGTCGCCCTCGTTTCTGACGATGCCCTCCTGATCGGACATGACGCGGCGGAACGGATCGAGCCGCCCTTCCGCGATCGAGTTTTTCAGCGCTTCGACGAGCGCTTTGACGCCCTCCGGCAGCTTTTCCGAGGGCGTGACGCCGATGACGCCGCTCTGCAGGCCCCACCAGTAATTGATGGCGGCGGCGCTGCGGTTCGCGCTTTCGTCCTCCCAATGCCCGAGCAGCAGATCGCTCAGAAGTTTTTGATAGAACGCGCCCCAGTTCCAGTAGGTCGCAGCAAGCGGTTCCGGCGAACCGTCGCTTTGGATGCGGATCAGACCGTAGGGCGGCTGCGGCGCTTCCGGCGCAAACCATTCCCGGTTGCTGACGACGTCCACGCCGTCCTTGATCAGGGCGGCAAGCGGATCGGGTTCCGTGCAGGACCAGCGGAGCTTGACCACCGCGCGCGGATTGACGAGACGCGCGCCGAGCGCAAACGCGTTGACGCTTGCCGGAACGCCGAAGATCGGGGCGGCGGCAACGTATCCGAGCCGGTCGCTGTGCGAACACGCGCCCGCGATGACGCCCGCAAGGAATTTCGTTTCGTAAATGCGGCTGTAATAGGTGCGGACGCCGGGATAGGGCATCGCGACCGAGCAGTTGAGCACTTTGACGTTCGGATATGCGGCGGCGGCGCGGCGGCATGCGTCGATCAGGGACGGCGTTGTCGCAAAGATGACCTGCGCGCCGTCCTTGACCGCCTCGGCAAAGAGCGCGTCGGCATTGGTCTCCGCATCGGCGATGTACGCGCGCGTCGTGATCTTTCCCGCAAGCTGTTCTTCGGCGAACAAACGTCCCTGCTCGTGCCCGCGAACCCAGTTCGATTGCTCCGGCGCAAACTCGTGAATGAACGCCGCGCTGATGTGCGTCGGCAGGAACATCGCGTTGTAGATGCGCGAGAGGATCCCGGCGGGTTCCGCGTCGTCCTTCGACGCGTCCGATTCGGTCGCAACGGTCACGTCCGCCTCGATGCCGGTCACGCTCGCGTTCAGCGAGGCAAGCATCGTTTCGGGCGAAAGCGCATTGAGATCGTCGAGCGAATAGACGGAGATCCATGCCAGAAACGCGTCGGACATACCGACGCCGTCCGGAAACTTCACCCGCGCCGCGGCGTCCGAAAAATGCGTGTACGCGGAAATGACCTTTCGCCGCTGTTCCTCGGTCCAGACCTCGTCCGGCTCAAAGCCGAGTGCGGCAATCAGCTTCCGATAGCTGCCGGACTTTGAGAACCGGAACGCATAGGTGCGGGAGAGATGATAGAATTCGAGAAACTCGTAGTACAGCCGCGTTTCGGGATCGTCCGAATACGCGGGCACGATGCGCAGCACCGAGGCGGGGACCGTCGGCGCGTCGAAATACCGGAACACGGACAGGCGCTTGTTGCCCTCCTGCACATAAAAGTTTCCGTAGTATTCGTAGCAGCGGATCGGATCGCGAATGCCCTCGTCGTCAAGATGCGCTTCGCAAAGCGAGATCCATTTCGTGCCGAACTCGGTGTTCGGCTCCGGCAGCGGCATGAAATCGCGGGTAAAGACGGTGCGCCGTCCGTCGCTGACGGTTCCGGCGATCCGGTCGATCGGAATGTTCAGCACGCCGAGCTCGATGCGTCCGGCGATGTGCCTGCCGACCAGAATGTCGTCCAGCACCCCGGGGTACGGCCAGCGTCCGTGTTCCGTGTCCTCCCGGTACGTTTTCAATGCTTTTTTGTGCGCCGCGCGGTATGCTTCAACGGCTTCGGTTCTGCTCAAAAACGCCGCTTCCTTTCCGTATATGATGGATACATTTTAGCATTTTCCTTCCGGATAAGTCAAGCGGACGGGACGGACGGCGCTTCGGCGCGACAATTCTTTTTCGGAAACAAGCCGTTTTTTCCTTGCAATTCGCGCGTGCATGGCGTATAATTAAATATCAATTATATAACAGTTCTGCCGATATAGGTCCGGATGGACGGCCCGGACGTTTCTACCGCGGCGCCGCAGCCGCGACTATTGGGAGATCGGGTGTGCGCAGGGCGCTTCGCTTTGCGTTTGCCTGCGATATTGGCAGCAGAGAAGTCTGCTGCAATTCTTTTATACAGGAGGGGTAAATGAAAGAACTGAAAGAACGGATCCTCAAAGAGGGCAAGGTGCTTCCGGGCGACATCATCAAGGTCGACGGGTTTTTGAACCACCGTGTGGACTGCGAACTCATGAGCCACATCGCGGACGAGTTCATGAAGTATTTCAACATTGACGACGTCGATCTTCTGCTGACCGCGGAGGCGAGCGGCATCGCGCTGACCGCGATCTGCGCACTGCGCTACGGAAAGCCGATGGTCTATGCCAAGAAGGCGAAGAGCGACAACATCGAGGGCGGTCTCTTCAAGAGCGAGATCTTTTCCTATACCTATAAAAAGAAGGTCACGCTGCTCGTTGCGAAGGACTGGATCAAGCCCGGTTCGCGCGTGCTGGTCGTGGACGACTTCCTTGCCCGCGGCGAAGCGCTGCGCGGTCTTTGCGAGATCGTCGAGCAGGCGGGGGCGACGCTCGTCGGCATCGGCTGCGCGATCGAAAAGGGATTTCAGGGCGGCGGCGACCGCCTCCGCGCGCAGGGCGTGAACCTGCATTCGCTGGCGATCATCGAAAAGGCCGAACCCGGCAACATCGTGTTCCGGGACGACGAATGAGCGAACATTCGATTTGCGGAGGTAAACAGTATGCCGATTCTCACAAGACCGGAAAATATGGAACGCATCACGACGCCCGCGCTTGCGGAAAAATTCATTGACGAACAGATCGCCGATATCCGCGCGCAGGTCGGAGGCAAAAAGGTTCTTCTTGCATTGTCCGGCGGCGTCGACTCTTCCGTCGTCGCGGCGCTTCTGATCCGTGCGATCGGCAAGCAGCTTGTCTGCGTGCACGTCAACCACGGTCTTCTCCGGAAGGGCGAACCCGAACAGGTCATCCGCGTGTTCCGCGGCGAAATGGACGCCAATCTGATCTATGCCGACGCCGTGGACCGCTTCCTCGACAAACTCGCGGGCGTATCCGATCCCGAAACGAAGCGCAAGATCATCGGCGGTACGTTCATCGACGTTTTTGCGGAGGAAGCGCGCAAGCTCGAGGACATCACCTTCCTCGCGCAGGGCACGATCTGGCCCGACATTCTCGAGAGCGAGCAGGGCATCAAGGCGCATCACAACGCCGGCGGTCTGCCCGAGGATCTGAAGTTTGAGCTCGTCGAGCCCGTCCGCATCCTGTTCAAGGATGAGGTCCGCGTCGTCGGAAAGGCGCTGGGACTGCCGGACAACATGGTCTACCGTCAGCCGTTCCCCGGTCCCGGTCTCGGTGTGCGCTGCCTCGGCGCGATCACGCGCGACCGGCTGGAAGCGGTCCGGGAATCCGACGCGATCCTTCGCGAGGAGTTCGCAAACGCCGGTCTTGCCGGAAAGGTCTGGCAGTATTTCACGATCGTTCCCGATTTCCGCTCCGTCGGCATCAGGGACGGTCGCCGCGTCGACGAATGGCCCGTGATCCTGCGCGCCGTCAACACGCGCGATGCAATGACCGCAACGGTCGAGAACGTTCCGTTCGAGCTGCTTGCGCGCATCACCGACCGCATCACGCACGAGGTCAAGGGCGTCAACCGCGTATTGTTCGATTACACGCCCAAGCCCACCGGCACGATCGAGTGGGAGTAAAAAACGATAATCGGAAGCCGGTAAGATCGGAGCTTACCGGCTTCCTTCCGCTTTTGACGAAAAAAAGACGTTTTTTTTGAAAAATCCCCCTGCGTCAGGTATTGCTCATGACGCTGCGTCATGCGCTAAAGTGACGGCGAAAGGAGGCGAAACGCTGTGTCGCAATATACAACGGGTGAAATGGCGAAACTCTGCGGCGTGACCGTGCGCACCGTGCAGTACTATGACGCGCGCGGCATTCTGACGCCCCACGCGCTGAGCGAGGGCGGTCGCCGGCTCTATGACGAGGGCGATCTTCAAAAGCTGAAGATCATCTGCTTTTTGCGTGAGATCGGGCTTTCGATCGATACCATCGGGCAGCTTTTTCGGGAGACGAACCCGGAAAGCGTGATCGAACTGCTTCTGGAACAGCAGGAGCAGGACCTGAAAACGGAACGCGGCGCGCTCGACGCAAAGCTCGATAAGATCGCGGAGCTCAGAAAGGCCGCCGCGGCGACCGATCATTTCACGGTTGAATCCATCGGCGATGTGGCGATCACCATGACAAACAAGAAAAAACACCGTCGCATGCTCCTCATCATGGGGCTGACCGCTTTGCCGGTCGCGGCGCTGGAATGCGCGGGCATCCTGCTGTGGGTGTTCAAAGGAATCTGGTGGGTATTTGCGTTGTCTGTCGCGATCGCGATCCCGTGGGGGATCCTGATCAGCCGGTATTATTACAGGCATGTCGCATACATCTGCCCGCAGTGCCACCGGGTGTTCCGACCCGCGTTCAGGGAGATGTTCTTTGCGTCGCATACGGCAAAAACGCGCCGGCTGACCTGTCCGGAATGCGGACATAAGGGCTTCTGCGTGGAGACCTGGGGCGGCGATCCCGCATAAAACGCGATTTCTGTGGAAATCGCAAACGATCTGTGGTATAATAAACCGATCCGTCAAAAGAAGGAGGAAACAGATTTGGATGTACTGACGACGAACGGCCTTTCCAAGGTCTACAAAGGCAACTTTGCGGTGAAAGACGTTTCGATGCATATTGAGAAGGGCGACATCTACGGCTTTGTCGGCGAAAACGGTGCGGGAAAGACCACGCTGATCCGTCTGGTGACGGGACTTGCCGCGCCGACGAAGGGCTCATATGCGCTGTACGGCGTGCCGAATACGTCGGGCGAGGTTTTCAACGCCCGCAGACGCACCGGCGCGATCGTGGAAACGGCGACGATGAGCCGCAGTATGACGGCGATGGAAAACCTGAAGGTGCAGTGCGGCATCACGGGCGTCGAACGGACGGACGAGGAGCTTGCTGCGCTGATCGGACGCGTGGGACTCGATTACGAATCGATCCGAAAGAAGAAGGCGGGCAAGTTCTCGCTCGGCATGCGGCAGCGGCTCGGTATCGCCATGGTCATGGTCTCCGATCCCGATTTCGTGATCCTCGACGAGCCGATGAACGGGCTGGATCCGCAGGGGTTCATCGAGGTGCGCGAAACGATCCTGAAGCTGAACGCGGAGGGCGTCACGTTTCTGATCTCCAGCCACATCCTTTCGGAGCTGGAAAAGATCTGCACCAAGATCGGCGTGATCTCGCACGGCGTGCTGCTTGAGGAGATCCGGATGGACGACCTGCACCGCAACGCGCGGCGGCGGATCGTGATCGACGCGGAAAACATCGAAGCGGTCGAAGAAGCGCTGAAGGCGGACGGGAGCTTCTCCGAGATCGGACATGAGGAAGGAAAGCTCGCGGTCTTCGGCGACGCGGACCTGAACCGGATCATGCGGATCCTGGTCGAAAAGGATATTCGTGTGCGTTCCGTCAACACGCTGGAGGAAACGATCGAAGACCACTACATTCGTCTTCTCGGAAGGGGGCGGATCGCATGAAACGACTGCTGAAAGCGGACATCTACCGTGTGCTGAAAAGCCGTCTGACGCTGATCGCGCTGATCCTCGTGCTCGCGTTTCCCGTGCTGATCGTGTTCCTGTACGTCGGCATCCGCGCGATGTCGGGACTCAGTTCGGACATGGAAGGCATGGATGTGCTGTTCAACGCCAATTCCATCATCGGCTCCGCTTACTCGCTGACGAACAACATCGGTCTGGTGCTTCCGGCGTTCGCGGGGATCCTCGTGTGCATGGATATCTCGAACGGCACGCTCCGCAACAAGATCATTGCCGGAAACCGCCGCGCGGAGATCTATCTCTCGCACCTGATCGTTTCGATCCTGTTCTCGGTGATCATGATCACGATCTACGCGGCGATGACGGCGGGACTCGCGCTGTTGTTCTTCCCGTTCAACACGGATCCGTCCATGGATCTCGGCAGGGAGATCCTGTACTTTATCGCGACCGGAACGATGTCGTTCGTGTTCATCGCAACGGTTTCCACGCTGCTTGCGATGACGCTCCGGAGCGTTGCGCCGACGATCATCTTTACGATCGTGCTTTCGATCGCGCTGATGGCGATCAACTCCGTGATCCTTTTGATCGATTATCAGCCGTACCGGTACGCGGTCTATCTCATTCCGTCGTTTACGGGGAACTTCTTTAACCTGAACAGCTTCAGTCTGACCGGGCTGATCACGCAGGGCGAGGAAACGTCGCGCGGGCTGATGTTTGCGGAGGGTATGCTCTCCTATCTGTTCTTCGGGATCGTGAACACGGTGCTCGGATTGCTTCTGTTCAAAAAACGCGACATCAACTGAAATCAATACAGCAAAAGCCCTTCGCCGTATCTGCGGCGAAGGGTTTTTTTCGGATTCCGGCCGACTGCGCGAAACGACGAAAAATTCTTTCATCTTTTTTTGAAAAAGTGCTTGACAATTGCAATACCTCGTGTTATGATGTATACCATGAAAGGAGGTATGGTATGGACATTCAGTTGAAACGCGGACTGCTGGACGTTTGCGTGCTGGCAGCGATCCGGAACGAAGATTCCTACGGCTATAAGATCATCAAGGACATGAAGCCGTATCTCGAGCTGTCCGAATCGACGCTGTATACCATCCTGAAACGCCTTGAAACGGCGCATATGCTGACGGTGCGGACCGCGGAACACGACGGACGGCTCCGGAAGTATTATCGTATCACCGGCGACGGAGTGAAGCGCATCGAGGATTTCAAGGATGACTGGAAAGAGATCGAAACCATCTACCGATTTGTAACCAAGGAGGAACGGGAGCATGCTTAAGCAGGAGTTTTTGAACGCGCTGCGCGCCGGACTGTCCGGACTGCCGCAGGCGGATATTGAGGAGCGGGCGACTTTCTACGGCGAAATGATCGACGACCGTATGGAAGAAGGCGTTCCGGAGGAGGAAGCGGTCGCGGCGGTCGGTCCGGTCGACGAAATTGTCTCGCAGATCGTGGCGGAGACGCCGCTGACCAGGATCGTAAAGGAGCGCGTCAAGCCGAAAAGACGGCTGAAAGCGGGGGAGATCGTACTGCTGGTGCTGGGTTCGCCCATCTGGCTTTCGCTTCTGATCGCGGCGTTTGCCGTCGTGTTTTCGCTGTATGTCGTGCTGTGGGCGCTGCTTGTTTGCCTGTGGGCGGTTTTCGCGGCGTTTGTCGTCTGCGCGCTTGCCTGCGTTGCGGCGGGGATCTCTTTTGCGGTGCAGGGCTACGGTCTTTCGGGGCTCGCGGTGCTTGCGGCGGGACTCGTTCTCGCAGGACTTGCGATCTTCCTGTTCTTTGCGTGTAAGGCGGCAAGCAAGGGCGTCGTGAAGCTCACGGCAAAAATCGCACGCGGCATCAAAAAGTGTTTTATGAAAAAGGAGGAAGCATAATGCGTACGGCAGCAAAGATTTGGCTTATCATTGCGGCGGTTCTCGTCGTTGGGGGAATGGTTCTGTTCGGCATCGTCATGTCGGCAAAGCAGTGGGATTTTACCGAATTGGGATCCGGCAGCAAAAATCAGATCAATACATACCGGATCGCCGAAACGTTCCGAAGCGTTTCGATGGATACGGATACCGCGGATATCCGCTTCGTCCCGTCCGCCGACGGAACATGTACGGTCGAATGCTGCGTATCGGAGCACGAAAAGCACACCGTCGCCGTTTTGAACGGTACGCTGACGATCCGGCATGCCGATGAAGGAGAATGGTACGAGCACATCGCGATCTTCTCGGAAACGCCGAAGATCACCGTTTATCTGCCGGCGGGAGAATATGATTCGCTTGTGATCAAGGAACACACCGGGGATATCGAGCTGCCGGAGACGTTTTCATTCCGGACCGTGGATATCACCGCAAGCACGGGCGACGTGAAGACCGGCGCGTCCGCGGAGCGCATTGCAATTCAGACGAGCACGGGCGATATTACCGTCGAAAACATTAAGGCGGACACGATGGAACTCTCCGCTTCGACGGGCAGAGTGACGGTGCAGTCCGTCGGATGCACGGGCGGGCTTTCGATCTGCGTCAGCACCGGCAAAACGCAGCTTACCGACGTATCGTGCGATTCGCTGACCTCCACGGGCAGTACGGGCGACATCACCTTGAAGAACACGGTCGCCGCGGCAGCGCTTTCGATCGAGCGCAGCACCGGCGACGTGCGGTTCGAGGGCTGCGACGCCGCGATGATCACGGTCAGGACCAGCACGGGCGACGTCACGGGGACGCTGCTTTCCGACAAGGTGTTTCTCACCGGGACCGACACGGGCAGGATCGACGTTCCGAAGACGACAGTCGGCGGCAAATGCGAGATTACAACCGATACCGGGGATATTAAAATCGGGATCGCCGGTTAGTTGCTTCTGAACTTGTTGACGGCGCGGATCTCCGCGCCGTTTTTTGTGCGGGACCCGCATTTCGTTCTTGTCAAATACTGCGGGTTCTTAGTATAATGAATTGATATATAAACCGTGTTTGTATCAATTAACCGCCAAAGGAGAAACCGCGTATTATGATGAACCGAAAGAGACTGCTTTCCCTGTTCACGGCAGTGCTGATGCTGCTTTCGACGCTGCTTGCGGGACTGACGCCCGCGTTCGCGGAAGGAGAAGAACCTTCCGAACCCGTTTCCGTCTCCGCGGAGGAAAACGGCGACGCGCCCGAAACGACGGAGGAAGAAGCGCCTGCAGCGGATGAAACGCCCGCAGAGGAGGACCAGCCCGGGGAAGATCCCGAGCCGATCGATCCGGAAGCGGATACGGACGGCGACGGCGTAAAGGATATCGACGAGATCGAGCTGTTCGGCACCGATCCCGAAATTGCGGATACGGACGGCGACGGGCTTTCGGATCATGACGAGCTGTACGATCTCGGCACGAATCCGCTCGATCGGGATACGGACGGCGACGGTGTCACGGACGGCGACGAGAAACATGTATACGGCACCGATCCGAAGAGCAGCGATACGGACGCCGACGGCATTTCCGACGGCGACGAGAAAAACAAATACGGTACCGATCCGCTGAATCCGGATACCGACGGCGACGGCGTCACGGACGGCGACGAGCTGATCCTCGGCATGGATCCGAAAAAGGCGGAGGACGTTTCCCGCGTATTCCAGTCGTTCGGGAAGGATCTGCTCGCAGGCGAACTGACGAACGGTGCGGTCATTCCTTCCGTCGAGGGCTATGCGCCGTTCGTGCTGTTCCGCGAGGGCTTCGTAACGCGGTACGGCGTGGATTCCTTCTATAAGAATCCCGCGCTCATCGGAAACGCCGTGCGGATCGGAATGCCGGAGGGCGGCGAACTGACGCTGAACCTGACGGTCGACAGCAAGGCAAAGCAGATCGGCGTCTTCCTGCTGACCGAAAAAGGCGTTGTGCGCCTCGATGCAAAACAGGACGGCAGGACGTTTTCCGTGCCGCTTGCTGAAAACGGCGTTTATTACGCCATGGATCTCGAAAAACTCGCCGGCCTTTTCGGCGCGAAAGGAAGCGAAGGGGGATCGGAGGATACGATCCTTCTGGATGATTTCCGTACCGTCACGCTGGCCGCGCCCCTGACCGAAGGCAGCGACACCGATACCGACGGCGACGGCATCCCCGACTGCGAGGAAGTCGGCGAGCAGTATGAGATCGACCTCGGCGACGGCATGACCGCGACGGTCTATGCGTTTGATTCCGATCCGACGCTCGTTGACAGCGACTGTGACGGTATTGTTGACTCCCGTGATGCGCTGCCGAGAGACAACGGGTTTACCGGAACGTACCGCAGCGGAAATTTCACCGTATCCGTTTCCTATACCATGAACTACGGCAATTTCTTCGGAGACAACAAGACCTACAATACAGAGATCGCAGGGTTCTCGGTATGGGCGGCGCAGCTCTGTTATGAAAACGAAGATCATGATGTGACCTATACGCCGAACGAAACGCTTTATGACAACGGCAGCGCGATCTCGAAGGTCTACCGCATCGACCAGCTCATGCGCGCGCACGGCATGGAGAACGTCGTCGACTATAAGCTGAAGGACGGCTGCGCCGAGCTCGATATCGCGGCGTATTCCGACGACAACATCAGCGAGGTCTTTTTCGGACATCACAAGGCGATCTCGGACGGCGAGGAGATCGAGGTTATTTCGGTCTTCGTGCGCGGCACAAACGGCACGGAGGAGGAATGGTGCAGTAACTTCGACGTCGGCGATCTTCATCGCTTCATGGATCAGTATGATTGCGTGGAGGGAAAACGCCCCAGACAGGAGAACGCAGACTGGAACCGCAAGGTGAATCATCGCGGCTTCGACATCTGCGCAACACGCATTTACCGTGCGCTTGCGGCATACATGAACACCTATGTGGATCCCGACGCGATGCCGGTCTTCTGGCTGACCGGTCATTCCCGCGGCGCGGCGATCTCCAACATCGTCAGTTCCACCATCGTGGACGAAGGCAGAAAGGTCTTTGCATATACCTACGCCTGCCCCAATACCACGGCGAACACCGAAGCGTCGGCGGAAAAGTACGACTGCATATTCAACCTCGTCAACCGCGACGACTTCGTTCCGATGCTGCCGATGCCGGAATGGGGCTTCACACGTTACGGCAGAACGGCGGCAAAATACGCCTGTCTGGTTGACAGGACTGTCCGCAGCAGTACGCTGGGCAGCAGCAGCTATAACTACGCCTCCGACAGCGAGCTGAACAATCTGGTCAACAAATTCGTCCAGATGACAAAGAACAATGCGGGCGGCAACGACGGCTGGCGCGACGTATATGTGTATCATTGCAGGAGAAACAGCGGCTCCACCGTACCGTATCATGCGCATCCCGGCGAGACCGTTGAAGAATACCGTTCGGATTCCTGGATGGATTTCTTCACGGACAGCAACTGGAACGGATATAATGAGCATACCAAAAAGTACAGCTATTGCGTCAAAGACAATAACAATGGCGGACTCTTCGGCATGAACGATTATTCCTGCTGCCAGACGCCGGCCTATGCCATGCAGGTTCTGGCGGTCACGATGGGCAATCTCGGACTCTCCGCCGGCTGGAGCTTTCTGACGTCCTATAAGCTCGCGGACCGCTTCGACTTCGGAAAGACCGGGCTGCTTATTGATGCGATCAACATCATCGATCCGCACTACATGGAAAACTACTATCTCATTCAGACGGCGTCGCTGGGCGCCGATCCGGATGCGGCGTTCACCACGGACAATTCGCTCTATACCGACGGAAGCGGACGTCCCGTGCATATGCACCATTACGAATACCATGCGTTTGACGGGCAGGCGCCGACCTGCACCGAGCCGGGCCGCGGCTATGCCGTCTGCAACTGCGGCGCGACGAATCCCGACTGGTACGACGACTATATCAAGGACGTTATGATCCCCGCGACCGGTCATAACTGGGGTGAACCTGCGTGGAGCTGGACCGGCAGCGATACGGAGGGCTACACGGCGGCGACCGCGACGTTTACCTGCGCGAACGATCCTTCGCATATCGGGACCGCCGAAGCGACCGCCGTCCGCACCGACGGCGGCGATCATCTGACCTATACCGCGACCGTCGTATTTGACGGCGAAACCTATACCGACGTCAAAACCGTCGAGGTCGGCTATTACCTGACCGGCACGATCGCAAACTGGGGCGCGGATGAGACCTACCGGTTCGCCGCGAACCCCGAGGCGGCTGGGGAGTACATGCTGTATGTCGCGGATCTTGCGATCGGCAGCGAGGTCAAGGTCATCCGCGCGTTCAACGGCGAGATCCTCGGCTGGTATCCGGACGGCACGGGCAACAACTACGTCGTCGACTATGCGCATTCGGGCAGGGTGAACGTCTATTTCCGTCCGGCGGGCAACCAATGGAACGATTTCCACGAGGGCGGTTTCTTCTATATCTCCAAGCTGCCGACGGTGACCGTGACGACGGACGGTCACGGCACGGCGGGCATCACGCCGGAAGCCCCCGATGTGACCGCAACGGTTACGCTGACGGCGACGCCGAACAGCGGCTATACATACGATTACACGAAGATCTTCCGCAAGACGGGCCCGGGCGAAAATGACTACATCGCGGATCCGCCGGTCGAACTCGGCAGTCTCGGCTGGGACGATACATACAAGACCTTCACGATGCCGAACTACGATATCCTGGTCAAGGTCTTCTTCAAGCAGCTTCCGATCGAATTCGTGAAGCAGTCTCTGGTGCTGGAGGGCAAGATCGGCGTGCGCTTCTATCTGCGGCTGCCGGCGATCGACGGCGTGACCTATGACCGCGTCGAATTCTCCGTCCGCGAGTACGGCGAAGACGTACCGTTCCCGTCCGTTCCGTATTCGAGCGCGAACCTGAAGGACGGTCTCTACGGCTTCACCTGCTACATCGCCTCGATCGAAATGGCGGATTACATCACGGCGACGCTTTATTACACCGACGGCGAGGGTGAGCATACGATCGTGAAAGAGAATTACTCGACGCTCGAGTATTTCGCGGCGTATGACGCCGCCTATGAGGAGAACCCCGCGCCGTTCACGGGCGCCAACGCGTACGTCGGCGACATGATCGAGGCGACGGCGGATTACGGGCACTATGTGCAGATCGCGCTCGACGAGATCCGCCCCTGGAGCGTGGAAAACGGCGATCACCGGGCGATGACGGCGTGCTATCACGAATACACCGACGACGACGTCAGCGCGGCGAAGACGGCCGTGGAGAACTGCGGGATGCAGGTCGATTATCACGACGCGCAGATCAGAAAGATCACGATCGCGCTCAATATGGAGAGCGAAACGACGCTGAACATCTTCCTGACGCCGACGAAGGGATACGACGGATTTGTTAAAGCAAGCGTGGACAACGGTCCCGAAGCGATGCTCGAGCGTCAGACCGACGGCAGATATCAGATCGACATTGCGAACATCAAGGCGCATGAGCTGAGCACGGCGCATACGATTCTGATCACGACGGAAGCGGGGACCATGACGGTCACGCTTTCCGCGCTCGCCCATGTGCGGCAGACGCTGAATGCGAGCGGCAGCACGGCGAGCACGAAAAATATGGCAGTCGCAATCCTGCGCTATTCGCAGTGCGCGGATGCATATTACGCGGCATTGACCGGAGGCAATCAAGGTCATTGACCTTCGCAGTTTAACCGATACCGGTGCGAATTTTTGAATGATCGCACCGGTATTTGCGTAAATATGCAATCTTTGTATAAACTGTGCCGAATATCGTTCGGGTATGTATCCCGGTTACGATAAAAATTCAAGATTCTTTCATTTTTTTCTTGCAAATTGTTCACGTTTGGGTTAAAATTACTGTTGGCAATATATAAACAGTACGGTCCGCACAGGATCGTACCGGATTGTAAAAAAGAAAGAAAGGGGAACAAAGAAAGATGTCCAAAGTGAAAAGACTTCTTTCCGTGCTGGTGGCGGCGCTGATGCTGCTGACATTGCCGATCACGACCGGCATTTCGCGCGCGATCGCCGAAGGCACGACCGAACCGGAAACTCCGTCCGAGGGGTATACTCTCGCTCTGGAGGAGGCAGATCCGTCGACTTTGAATGTAAAGAAGCTCGGCGAAGAAAAGGAAGAAGAGGAGACCGGCATATTCGATCCCGAAGATATCGAGATTGAGGATATGGACCGGATCGTCCGCGTTTCGATCTTCCTGAACGGCAAATCTACCATCGATCAGGGTTACTCCATCAACGGCATTGCGAAAAACAGCAAGGCCACGGAATACCGCAACAAGCTGAAAAAGCAGCAGGCGGAGATGGAGAAGAAGATTGAAAAGGAGGTCGGCCATGACCTGAACGTCAAGTGGAACCTGACGCTTGCGACCAACGCGATCTCCGTCGAGATCCCCTACAGGGATGTCTTCACGATCCGGCGCATGGAAGGCGTCAAGATGGTTGTTCTCGAGACGCAGTACAACCCGCCGGTGGATGCGGAAGCGGATCATCCGAACACCGCGAACACCAGCGAGAACATGGTCGGCGCGCAGGCCGCGTGGGCGCTCGGTTACACCGGCGCAGGCACCCGCGTTGCGATCATCGACACCGGTCTTGACATCAATCACGAACTGGTCAGCGCAGATTCTTTCCTGCACTCGATCGAGGACCAGAGCGTTCTGATGAAGGCGTCCGACATTCCTTCCGATCTGAACGGCGCGGGCATCTACAAGAACGCAAAGATCCCCTATGCCTACAACTACATTGACGGGAACACCACGAGTCTCGGTCACGAGAATGATTCCCAGACCAACCACGGTTCCCACGTTGCCGGTATCACGGCGGGCAACCTCTATATCAAGCGGAACGGTGAGTACGTTCTTTCCTCGGAAACCGTCGGTGCGGTCGGTATGGCGCCTGACGCGCAGATCCTCGTCATGAAGGTCTTCGGTTCCGGCGGCGGCGCGTACGATTCCGACTATTTTGCGGCAATCGAAGACGCGATCGCAATGGACTGCGACGCGGTCAACCTGTCGCTCGGTTCCGCTGCGCCCGGCTGGACGTACAGCAACGCATATCAGACGATTCTGAACAATCTCGTCGACCGGCTGAACAACGAGGGAACGGTCGTTTCCATCTCCGCGGGCAACTCGTACTCCATCATCGACTTCATGAGCACAAGCATCAGCAGAGTCGGTCTGTATATCGAGGACTGCAATATGCATACGGGCGGCTCTCCGGGCACGTTCGTCAACAGCATCTGCGTCGCGGCGGCGGAAAACACGCTGACGACCGACTACCCGCTGATCTTCAACGGCAGCCAGATCGTCTTCTACGGCGAGACCACCGATTATAGCAACCCCGCGATCAGAACCATCGCCGGAACGTATGACTACGTCTATATTGACGGCATCGGTGAGGCAGAGGAATATGAAGCGGTCAACGGCGCGGTTTCTCTGAACGGCAAGATCGTGATCGTCAACCGCGGCGAGCTCTCCTTCTCTGATAAGGGCAACAACGCGATTAACTACAATCCGAAGGCGGTCATCGTTGCAAACAACGAGGACGGCATGATCTACATGAACCTGTCCGATTTTACCGGCTCGTTCCCGATGGTCTCGATCACGCTTTCGGACGCGAATCAGATCAAGACGAACAGCACTTCCGCGACAGCCGGCAGCTACACCTATTACACCGGCAGAGTGCAGGTCAAGAACACGCAGCAGTCCGTCATCATCGAGCGTGAGAACGCGACGATCACCGACTTCAGCTCCTGGGGCGTTCCGGGCTCTCTGATTATGAAGCCCGAGATCACCGCGCCGGGCGGCAACATCAACTCCATCTACGGTACGTCGCAGGCCGATTCGGGCAGCGGCACGACCGCGTACGCGCTTTTCAGCGGTACGTCCATGGCGGCGCCGCACATCACCGGTCTTTCGGCGGTCCTTGCGCAGTACCTCAAAGAAAACAAGCTTTCCGTTGCGGAAGGTCTCTATAACACAGAGCTGACCGAAAAACTCAGCACCCGCGGGATCATCCAGAGCTTGCTGATGTCCACCGCAACGCCGATGATCAAGAACGGGAGCAGCTTCTACTCCATCCTGCAGCAGGGCGCGGGCCTTGCGGACGTCGGTCTGGCGGTCCAGTCCCCGTCCGTCATCATGATGGATCCCGAGAACTCCTACCTCACCGGCAAGACCGGTGCGGCGGCAGACGGTAAAGTCAAGGTCGAGCTGGGCGACGATCCCGAAAAGAACGGCGTCTATACGTTCAAGTTCGACATCTTCAACATCACCGACAATCCGCTGCCCTATGAGTTTGCAACCTATCTGTTCATTCAGGCGCCCGTAAACGCGGGGGACGACGGTTTCCACCTGTCGAAGGATACGCTCCTCATGAACGACTACGTGGAATCGATTGAGCACACGATGGTCGTGGACGGCGCAGCGCCCGTCGGTCCCGACGTCGATCGGGACGGCGACTGCGACGAAGACGATGCGCAGATCGTTCTGGACATCGTAAGCGGCAAGCTCGCAGGCAATGCGCTCAGCGCGTATGATCTGAATGCCGCGGATGCGGACAACGACAGAGACATCACCTCCCACGACGCATATGTGATCCTGAACTGGGAAGCGGGCTCGTACGAGCCGGATACCATTCCGCCGCACGGCAAGGGAACGGTCACCGTTACCATCACGCTCGGCGACACCTTCAAGGCAATCATGGATTACTACTATCCGAACGGCACGTTCCTTGAGGGCTTCACCGAGGCGTACAGCGAATACACGGTCAATAACGGCACGGACGTCGTCAACTGTGAGAACGATCACACGATCCCGATCCTCGGCTACTTCGGCAACTGGACCGATGCGTCGATGTTCGACGCGGCGTCCTATATGGACGGGCTTTATCCGACGAACGCCGTTCCGAAGACGTCGTACGCGGGCAACGAGACCAGCGGTCTCAACCCGAACACCAACTTCATGCGCATCACGCAGAGCGGTGTGACGAACAAGTTCTCCGGCAACCCGTACATCGTTGAGGACGAGATGCCGCTGGATCGCTTTGCGATCAGAAGCGACGCGAAGATCGCGGATATCACCTATACGCTTTATCGCGGCGCAGGTACCACCGGCTTTGCGGTCACCAAGACCGACGCGCTGAACGGCAACAACACCGAGATCCTCGGCAGCGCAATCACCGGCTCCAACGTAAACGGCTTCTGGTACTATGTCAACGGACAGTCGTGGCAGGATACTTCCTCGAAGAAGTATTCCGTCAATAAGACGCCGGGTTCCTACGGCCTCAGCGAAGGCGACACCTTCCGCGCGGGCTTCTATGCAATCCCCGAGTACGTCGCCATGGTCCAGAATGACAGCTACAATGCTTCGAACTCCGGCAACCTCGATCTGGCGGGCTTCAACGCCCTGCTTACCGGGAACAAGCTCGGCAGCGGCGCGTACATCGGTTATGACTTCACGGTCGACGATACCGTTCCGGTCATCTCGAAAGCAAAGACGGACGATCCGAGAAATCCGACCAGCGTGGATGTAACGGTATCCGACAACAGATATCTTGCGTACCTCGCGCTGATGTCGGTCGACGGAACGCAGATCATCGAGGAGCTCGTTCCGGAACAGACCGAAATGAACCAGGAGATCACGTACACGTTCCGGATCCCCTCCGATCTCGGGCTCCCCGCGCTGATGGTCTTTGCGGCGGACTACGCGGGCAACGAAGCGGCGGCGCTGATCACGCTCGGCGAAGGTCCGATCTACATGACCAAGACCGTCTATATGCTGACCGATACGCTGAAGGCCGGCGAGGAATACATCATTGCCAATACGAACGCGGCATCGAACAGCGCATATGTTCTGCTCAGCTACGGCGATGGGTATTATTGCGGCTATGACAACGTTGTAATCAACGCTGCAACGGACGATTTCAGAGCGCCTTACATCAATGTGGAAGACGTGGATGATGATATCATCTGGACCGCGGCAAATGGATTTACTTTCCAGAATAAAGCTGACAACGGTTACCTATACTGTATAGGTAATGGTTCTCGTCCTGCAACTTACAGCGCTTCGAATTGGTCATATGATTCTCGTAATTCTTATCTGACCTCAACCGCCTCCGGCCGTACAGTTTATCTGCAGTGGTACAGCAGCAGCAGCCAGTGGCAGACAAGGACCACGAGGGCAAGCGCCTATCTGTACGTCAAGACCGAGGTTCAGGTAGAATATGATCCCACGCAGCCGTCCGAGGTCGTCCTTTCTCCGACCTCCGTTATGCTGATCCCGTCGATCGGTATCAGCGAGGCGGATCTTGCAGCGCAGGTCCTGCCGATCACCGCGGAAGACAGAACCATTCGTTGGTCCTCCTCCGATCCCACCGTTGCAACGGTTGACGACAACGGTCACGTCACGGCGGGCAACACGCTCGGCATCGCAACGATCACGGCGGCAAGCAGAATGAATCCCGACATCTTTGCGACCGCAACGGTCAGCGTTGTGGACAGCAACCCGATGAACGAGACGATCTACGGTCAGGTCACGATCAACGGCACCCCGCAGTTCGTCGCGATCGACCTGAACGACATGAGCACGACGAGACTCGCCGACGCAGCCGGTACGCTGGCGGGCGGCGGACGCGGAGGAGAGTATATCGTCGGCGCCGATACAGACGTGAACTTCGTGCGCTATGACGCGGAGACGTTTGCGTACGACGCGGATTTCACATATGCGATGGTTCCGACGTACGCGCCTTTGGACGGCGCGAACATGCCGTCCATGACGATCACCGACGGCGGAACGGATTATCTGTTCGACTATCTGCTCGCGGGCGTAGCACCCGACGGTTTCGTGGCGTTCTACATGGAAGACGCGACGCTGAACGGCTTCGACTTCTCCGACGTGGCGAACTTCCTTGCGATCGCGTTCGGAGGTATCGAGGAATATGACGGTCATACGCTCCTCGATTACTACGTGCTCGGTCACGACGGCGTTATCTATCTGGTTGCGCCTTACTACTATGTTGAGAACGGCGAGAAACACCTCAGTGCATACTACGGCACGGTGGGTGCGCTCACCGGAATCGCGATCGACGCCGAGAATCCTTCGGCATACTCGCTGACGTACGGCTACGCGATCGACAGCAGTCTCGGCAACAGCCTGTTCCTTGCGGACAACACCACCAAGTCGATCTACTTCATCGACATGAACGACTCGAACGCCGAAGAATTTGAAGCGACTTATGTCGGCCGGATCGACGGCGCGACGAGCGTTTCGGCACTGTTCAACAACAGCTTTGACGCGGCGGAGTCTCTGGACAGCGTTGGCCATGTCGGCATCGTCAATAAGGTCAACAAACTGAAGCATGTCGCGCAGCCTGCTGTGACCATCGACCTGAAGCCGGTCGATTTCGACGCGGCGCTTGAGGAAGAACCGGTCGAAGAACCGGAAGTCACGACCGAAGAACCGGAAGTAACGACCGATGAACCGGTCGTCGAGCCGGAAGAGCCGGTCGAGCCGGAAGAGCCGGTCGAGCCGGAAGAGCCGACCGAGCCGGAAGAACCGACCGAGCCGGAAGAGCCGACCGAGCCGGAAGAACCGACCGAGCCGGAGACCGAAGAACCCGAGACCGTGATCGCACACGGCGCAAGCCGCGCGAACATCCTGCGTCAGGTCATCGGCACGTTGAACGAAGGCGCAGTCGAGTTCTCCGAGGACACGAAAGCGTATAACGGCCTGTTCTCGATCGACTACGATACGGCGGAACTGCTGATCGATGCGGAGCATCCGATCGAGAAGGGCTCCTGGATGTCCGAGGGCGATCAGCCCGCAGAGCGTCTGTTCGTCTCCTTCAATGTGGACGAGAATACGGAAGACGGCAAGGGCCTCATCTGGGTTGCATACGCCGTGAAGAGCGCAGAGCAGCTTCCCGCGGGCACCGCGATCGTTACGGCGACCTTCAAGTCGAACGCCTGCGAAGCGGGTCTCGGCGTGAACGTCACCACGCTCGAGCGCGACGAGGCGCTTAATCTCAATGAGGAACTCGAAGAACCCATCGTGATCCCGGCGCTCGGCCATCTGTGGGGCGAACCCACCTGGACGTGGACCGGCAGCGACGCCGACGGCTACACCGCGGCGACGGCGCACTTTGTCTGCGAGCGCGACGAAACGCATACCAAAGACATTGATACGACGGTCACCTGCGAGGAGAATTCCGCGGGCGACAAGCTGGTCTACACCGCGACGGTCACCCTCGACGGCGAGACCTACACCGACACGAAGGAAGTCGAGTTCGGCTTCTATCTGGTCGGCTCCGTCACGAGCTGGCAGCTTGACACCACGAAGCGGTTCACGGTGAACGGCGACAATACCGCAGAGTACAGACTGGGCATCACCCTTGCTGCAGGCGACGAGTTCAAGGCGGTCTATGCGCAGGGCGGCGTGATCAAGACCTGGTATCCGGCTGGCGAAAACAACAATTATGTTGTCGGCGCGAACCAGGCGGGCGACGTAACGGTCTACTTCCGTCCGGACGGTCAGGGCGGCAACGATTGGCATTACGGCTATCTCTACATTGCAACGAACGCTTCGACATATGCGGTCACGATCGCATCTGAGGACAAGGCGTTTGAGTACAACGGAACTGCGCAGACCTGGCATAAGTACATTGTCACGGTTGATGGCGAGACGGTCGAACCGGCGGACGAAACCGGCCTGACGTTCAACCTGAGCGGCGATATCCTTACGATCACGCCGGCGGAAACTGCGACAATCACGCACGTCAATGAAGGCGAGGTCGAGAATGCCTTCACTTATACGATCGGAACCAATGCGAACCTGTATACGGTGGCAGAACCGACGTTCGGAACGCTGACCGTGACGCCGCGTCCGGTTACGATCAACATCACCGGTAACAATACGACGGTGCCGTACACCGGTGAAAGACAGTACATCGAGGGGTTCACCTGCGAGAGCACGGATGAAGTGTTCATGAGCGCACATCCCGATACTATCGGTGTACATGTGCCGTACAAACCCAATGAAAGAGCATGGCAGGCTGCTGGTACAGAACCCGGCACGTACTATATGGGTCTCACGCAGGATTACGTGGATGCCGGAAGCCTGGTCCAGATGAACACAAGCGAAAGTGCGCCGCACTTCACGGACGACTTCGCTCCCACGTTCGTGCTGGAGGCAGACGGTTATATCATCATCAATCCCATTCCGTCGTTCGTGAAGCAGTCGCTGGTGCTCGAAGGCAAGATCGGCGTGCGCTTCTATCTGGATCTGCCGGAGATCGACGGCGTGACCTATGAGCGCGTCGAGTTCATCATCAAGCATGGCGACGGCGATTCTGCAGAGATCGTTGAGCTCCCGTCCGTGGCATACTCCGATGCAATCCGTAAGGACGGTCTCTTCGGCTTCACTTGCTACATCACCTCCATCGAGATGGCGGATCGGATCACGGCAACGCTGATCTATACCGACAGCGAGGGTGCGCAGGAACTGAAGAAAGAAGACTACACGACGATCGACTACTTCGAAGCATATGACGAAGCGGTAGCCAACGGCGCCGAGCTCCTGCCGGTGGTGAAGGACCTGATCGAAGCGACGGCTGATTTAGGATATTATGTGCAGATCTGCCTCGATGAGATCAGACCGCTGTGGAACGTCCCGGACGATCATTCCGAAATGACGAAGGTCTATCATGAATATGTGGCTGCGGACATCACTACAGGGAAGGATATCACGGCAGATAAGGCGATGAGTGTCGACTTCCAGGGCGCGGATATCAAGAAGATCAACCTCGCACTCAACCTGGAGAGTGCCACGACGCTGAACATCTTCCTGACGAAGAAGGCCGGTTATACGGGAACTGTCAGGGTCAGCATCGACGGCGGCGATCTGACGGAGATCACAGCGGCGTCTGACGGAAGATACGAGATCGATATCGAGAACATCCCCGCGCATGAGTTGAGTCTGAATCATGACATCAGAATCGAAACTGAAAACGGCTACATGATCGTCAAGGTTTCCGCGCTCTCCTATGTGCGTCAGTTGCTTAATTCGAGTGCATCCAATACGAACGCGCTGAACATGGGCACTGCGATCGCATTCTACTCGAGAGCGGCAGACAAGTTCTACGAGGCGCAGACGGGAATCATCGACCGCAATCAGAGATAATTCCTCGAACTACACAACCGATACCGGTACGGTTCCGAACGGAACCGTACCGGTTTCTTTTTACACGACTGCGCGTTGACAGCGGCGGTCCGGCGGGATATAATAAACACACATTGTTTTTCGGAGCGGAATTGTGAAAAGGTTCGGGAAACGTTTCATCGGTCTTTTGCTTTTGATCGGGCTTTCCGGCACGCTTGCGTGCGCGGGCGATCCCGTGCTGCCGTCGGACAGCCCTGTCGCCGCGAAAACGCCGCAGGCAGCGGAGCCGGTCGAGGAGGAGATCGTGATCGGCGCGGAAACGACGTCCGCGACGGAGCTGCCGCCTGCGCCGGAGACGCCCTTCGTTCCAGAGGAGACGCCGGCGCCGTCGCCCGCGGCGACGCCCGTTCCGTCGCCCGCGCTCGTTACGATCGGCGCGGTCGGCGACATCATGATCCCGAGCCAAATCGTGCTGGACGCAAAGACCGACAGCGGCGCGTATGATTTCGGCACGCTGTTCGCGCCGTTTGCGGAGCTGTTTCAGTCGGTGGATCTGATGTGCGGCAACATGGAAACGCCGCTTGCGGGCAAGGAGGAGGGGTTCTCCTCCCGAAAGGATACAAAGACGGGCGCATACCTCTTCAACGCGCCGGATTCCGTTCTGGACGCGCTGAAGGCGTCCGGCATGGATCTGCTGACGACCGGGAACAACCATTGCCTCGACTTCGGCGCCGAGGGACTGTACCGCACGGTCGAAACGATCCGCGCTGCGGGCTTCTATCAGACGGGGACGTTCCTGAATGCGGAGGACCGTGAAAAACCCTGCATCGTCGAGATCAACGGCATCCGCATCGGATTTGTCGCGTCCACAAAGAAGGTCAACACGAATCACTCGAAGAAAGCGGTCGGCGATGAGGAAAAACAGATCGCGATCGGACTTCTGACGGAGGACGAGCATCTGTCCGCCGCCGTGATCAAAGATATCGCGCGCGTTCGTGAGGCGGGCGCGGAGTTTGTGATCGTCTTTGCGCACTGGGATTTCGAGAGCGACAATCCGACCGCCGACTCCACCAAGGCGCTTGCGAAGGAACTGTTCATCGCGGGGGCGGACTGCATCATCGGCGCACATCCGCACCGGATCAAGGGCGCGGAATACATGACCGTGCAGCGCGCGGACGGTCCGTATACGGGGCTTGTGCTGTACTCGCTCGGGAATTTTTCCGTCAACAACCGCTTCGAGCTGATGGTGGGCATGTTTGCCAAGATCACGCTCAGAAAGGACTTTGAAACGGGCAGGGTGACGCTTTTCGACGCAGGCGTGCTGCCGACGTTTACGATCCGCCGCGCGGGAAAATCGCAGCGGTTTACGGTTGTGCCCGCGTATGCCGATCCGTCGCGGATCACGGGGCTCAGATCTCCGCTGACGTCTGCGGAGATCCGTGAGATCGAAAAGGCGCGAAAACACGCGTTCAAGCGTCTGGGAAAGGTCGAGGGACTGCGGATCCTGGACGAACCGGAAGCATGAAAGAAAAACGCCTGTGACGAAGGTCACGGGCGTGTTTGTGCTTTTTGCTGCTGCGGCGCGGCAGACGGTTCAGATCGCTTCGATCGCGGCGATCAGCGCGCGGATGCTTTCACCGAGCGGGAGATCCTTTTCGAGCGGAATATGTACGAACGCAACGCGCACCTGCGTGCCGGAAAACCGGCAGAGAAGCGTGTATAAAAGATCGTTGCACACATATGTTCCCGCAGTATAGGAGAGCTTTGCGGGGATGCCGGCGGCATGGATCGCTTCGGTCATTCTGCGCACCGGCAGCGTGGAGAAAAACGCTGCGGGACCGTCCGGTTCGACCGGCTCGCCCTCGCATTTCCGTCCCGCGTTGTCGGGGATCGCGGCGTCCCGCGCGTTGACGCCGACGGCTTCCGGCGTGACGGCGGTCCGGCCTGCGGCAAGCCCCGCGCAGAGGATCGCGTCCGCGCCGCAGTCCTCCGCGGCTTTCAGCGCGAGTTTCGCCGCGCGTCCGTACTCCACGGGAAGGAGCAGCTTATGAAGCGTCCACGCGCCGATGTGCTCCGGCAGCGCCTTCACGGCTTCCCACGAGGGATTCACGGCTTCGGCGCCGAACGGCGCAAAGCCCGTGATCAAAAGCGTTTTCGGTTCCATGGATCGCTTCCGCCTTTCTTTTTTATCTGTCTGTATTCTACCATGCCGCGCGGGTTCCGTCAAACGCCGCGCGGGAATTTATTATATTTTTTCAGGACGTGTCGGAACGGTATACAAACGCAATTTCGTATGTTAAAATGTGGTCGTACAGAGGCGAAAATCGCCTCTCAAAAGAATAACAAACGGAGGATTCGTATTTTTATGACCGCACAGGAAATTATGACGATGATTCGCGAGCAGGATATCAAGATGGTCGACTTCAAGATCGTCGACATCGACGGGCAGTTCCGCCATGTGACTATTCCGGCAGCCAATTTCACCGAAGAAACGCTCAGCAACGGTATCGGCTTCGACGCGTCGAACTACGGCTATGCCGTCGTCGAGAAGAGCGACATGGTCTATATCCCCGATCTGGATACCGCGATGATCGATCCCTTCTGCAGCGTCAAGACGCTGTCGATGATCGGCAACGCGATGATCATCGATTATCCGCAGAATCGCCCGCTCGCACAGTACCCGCGCAACATCGTGCATGCCGCCGTGCAGTATATGAAGGACACCGGCATCGCGGACGAGATGAAGATTCTGCCGGAGTTTGAATTCTATCTGTTCGATCAGGTCGGCTGGAAGGTCGATCACAACGCGATCGCAGCGTTCCTCGATGCGGATCAGGCGTACTGGAACAGCGAGACCGAAGGACGCGGCTGCGTCGTTCCGTTCCAGAAGCACTATCATGTTGCGAAGCCGCTCGACAGAACGTACGAGTGCCGCAGCGAAATGTGCATGGAGATCGAAAAGGCGGGCATCCCCGTGAAGTATCATCATCCCGAAGTCGGCGGCGCCGGTCAGTTCGAGATCGAACCGCTGCTCGGCGAGATGACGAAGATGGCGGACGGCAGCATGATGATCAAGTACATCATCCGCAACGTCGCCGAAAAGTTCGGTCTTTCCGCCACATTGATGCCGAAGCCGGTCTACGGCGAGGCGGGCAGCGGTATGCATGTGCACATGATCCTCTTCAAGAACGGCGAGCCGGTCTTCTCCGACGACAACGGCTATTCGCACCTTTCGAAGGAAGCGCACTGGTTCATGGGCGGACTTCTGAAGCACATCGCGTCGCTGTGCGCGATTACGAACCCGTCGACAAACTCCTTCAAGCGTCTGGTTCCGGGCTTTGAAGCGCCGGTCACCGTCGGCTATGCGACCAGTAACCGCAGCGCGGTCATCCGTATTCCCGCGTACGCCAAGACGCCGAAGCTGCGCCGTTTCGAGCTCAGAAATCCGGACGGCACCTGCAACCCGTACTTCTGCTACGCGGCGATTCTGATGGCAGGTCTCGACGGCATCAAGAATCAGATCGATCCGCATGAAAACGGCTGGGGCCCGTACGATATGAATCTCTTTGAGCTGCCGCCGGAGGAGAAGGCGAAGCTGCATCATCTGCCCACCTCGCTTGAGCAGGCGCTCGACGCGCTGGAAGCCGATCACGACTATCTCACGGCGGGCGGCGTATTCCCGGAGGGACTTCTTACGAACTACATCAAGCGGAAGCGCATCGAGTGCCTTGAACTCAGCAAGATCCCGCATCCCGCGGAGTTTGAAAAGTACTATAATATGTAATAACAACCCGCAGGGGGGAAGAGGGGCAATCCGCACATGAGAAGACAGACCAATGGCAGAACGAGGTCGGTCGGTCCGGCGCGCGCAAGGCGGCGAAAAACCGTCGTTGCGGTTGTTTGCCTGCTTTCGATCATCGCATTCTTCGCGATCTTTGCGATCCCGATGGGATTGAGCAACGCGATCAACACCCTGATGAAAACGGCGTTCGATCTTCTGATCAACACGGTGTTCTATATCATGGCGCTCGCCGTTATCGCCGGCGCTTTGTCCGAACTGATGGCGGCATTCGGCGTCGTCGACCTGATCAATCGCGTTCTTTCGCCGCTGATGCGTCCGCTGTTCGGTATGCCCGGCGCGTCTGCGCTCGGCATCGTCACGACGTATCTCAGCGATAATCCCGCGATCCTGACGCTTGCGAGCGACGCCAAGTTCCGCCGCTTCTTTAAGGCGTATCAGGTCCCGGCGCTGACCAATCTCGGCACGTCGTTCGGGATGGGCCTCATTGTGACGAGCTTCATGCTTGCGTTCTCAAACACGCAGACGGCGGGCGGCGGAACGCTCGGCACCGGCGTGATCTGGGCGGCGCTGTGCGGCAATCTCGGCACGGTCGTCGGCGCGATCGTTTCCACCCGGCTGATGCTGTTCTTCATGAAGCGGTTTTTCGGAAAGGACCGTCCTGCGGTCGTTGATCCGGAGATCGAGGAGGACAATCTGGCGAAGACGCCGAAGGGCTTTCTGCATGTGCTGAACGCGCTGATGGACGGCGGCAAAAAGGGCGTCGAGCTCGGGCTTGCGATCATTCCGGGCGTGCTGATCATCTGCTCGGTCGTCATGATGCTGACCAAAGGCGCGCCTGCCGGCGGATATACCGGCGGCGCATACGAGGGGATCGGCGCGATCCCGTGGCTTGCGGAGAAGATCAATTTCCTTCTGAAGCCGCTGTTCGGTTTTGCAAGCAGCGAGGCGCTCGGCGTTCCGGTCACGGCGCTCGGCAGCGCGGGCGCGGCGCTCCCCATGATCGAAGCGATCGTAAAGGACAGCGCGGCAAGCGGCGTATCGACGAGAGCGATCCTGAACGACATCTCCGTGTTTACCGCGATCTGCATGTGCTGGAGCGGATTCCTTTCGACGCACGTCTCCATGATGGACGCGTTGAAGTGCAACCGCTTCACCGGCAAGGCAATTCTTTGTCACACGATCGGCGGTCTCTGCGCCGGCATTGCGGCGCACTGGCTGTTTATGCTGATCAGCGTCATCTTCAGATTCTAAATCTCCAAAAACAACAACAGCGGTCCGGATTTCCGGGCCGCTGTTTGATGCTGCCGTATCAGACGACGGAAGGTTCGGTGAACAGATTGCCCTCGGCAAAGCGGGAAAGCCGGAGCCGGGATGCATCGATGGTGGGCGTAAGTCCCAGGATCATCTCGGACATAACGGTTCCCGTAACGGGACCGAACATGAAGCCGTGTCCGCTGAAGCCAACCGCCATATAGAAGCCCTCCACATTGTCCGCTTTGTCGTAGATGGGCTGACGGTCCGGAGACATGTTGTAAAGACCTGCCCACTGACGGATGACGCGAAGTCGACCGATGGCGGGCAGCACGTTGTCGATCGTCTTTGCCATTTCCTCGAGGAAGTGCCACGAGGAGGTGCGTCTGAGGTCTCTGGGTTCTCCGGAGTCGCTGCGGCCCATGATGAACGAGCCGTGCGGCGTCTGCTGCACATACAGGTTCAGATTGAACGCCATGACCATGGGATCCTGCATATGCTCGACGGGTTCGGTGACCAGGATCTGATGCCGCTCCGAATAGAGAGGCAGCTCCAGGCCGACCATCTTTGCGATGCCCTGCGACCAGGCGTTTGCGGCGTTGACGACGATACGCGTCTCAATATAGCCCTTTGTGGTCTCAACGCCGACGACTCTGTCGTTTTCGACCTTGATGCCCGTCACCTCGGTGAACGTGTTGAACTCGACGCCGAGCCGTTTGGCGGCTTTATAGAACGCGTCGGTGGTCTTGTGGGGATTCAAGAATCCGTCCTTCGGACAGTATGCGGCGCCCGAGAGGATGTCGGTGTTGAGGTGGGGAACCAGTTCCTTCGCTTCCTCCAGACTCATCATGCGCGAGGGGATGCCGCAGGCGTGCTGGACTTCGACGTTCTTCCGGAACTGCGTGAGCTCCTTTTCGGTGTCGGCGATCATCAGATAGCCGCTTTGACGAAGCTCGATGTCGCCGTCGTATTCGAGGATCTCGTTCGCATGCTCATAGAACTCCGTGGAGAACTTGGACATACGGCAGTTCATCTCGGTGCCCCACTGCATACGGAATCCCGCGCCGCACGCGCCGGTGGAGCCGGAGCAGATAAAGCCCTTTTCCAGCACGACGATATTCTTCGCGCCGCGAACGGCGAGATTGTAGGCGATGGAGCAGCCGGACATCCCGGCGCCGATGATGACGATATCCGCTTTATTTTTCATTCTTTTCGGCCTCCTCCGCGATAAGATGCAGTTTCACACCGACCACCGGGGGACGAATGTTATGGAACTTCAGATCCGCCATATTCTGACCGGTTGCGTTGGCGATCTCCCGGAGCACGAGCTGTCCGCACGTTTTTCCCTGGCACGGGCCCATGCCGATGCGGGTGATGCGCTTGATCTCGTCGTAGGTGACGTATCCCTGTGCGATAAGGTCTCTGATATCCTTCAGCGTAACGTCGGAACAACGGCAAATGATGGTATTCTCATCCATGCGATCAATCCTCCCTCCTGAAGTTTCTGAAGTCATAGAGATACGCGCGATCGACCTCCAGCGTAACGACCGGCGTGCGGTCGAAGGAGGGCGGATTCATGACGCGGACGACCTTTGCCTTGCAGACGGGCTGTCCGGCGCGGTCGAGGCCGATGACCGTTTCACCCGCTTCGGGCAGCGGCAGGAACTCATAGGGGATGCGGAACTCCACGGTGTCCGCCGATTTGGAACCGTCGACGATCATGATGGCCAGTCCGGGACATTTCGCAACGCACATACCGCAGCCCGTGCACCGGTTTTCATCCCGCTCGGGGATGTTGTTGATGTCGTCGCCGATCCGGATCGCGCCGGCGGGACAGGCAGTCTGGCAGGGGTTGCAGGGAATCTTCTGATAGCACTCCACCACCGCGACGGGACCTTTGTTGATCCGTTCGACGGAAGGGAACTTCGTCATGACCATCTCACGGGAGGCCACGCCTGTTTTCTCAAACATATTCATCCTCCTTACAGCCGGCTGATTTTCATTCCGGCACGGATCCGGTCTCCGACAGGACCGGACCGCAGATCTTCGAGCTCTTTGAGATACGTCTTTCTGCGCTGCTCGAAATCCGCCGGGACGTGACCGAGCTTGGCGGCGGCGCACAAGCCTGCAAGATATCCTTCCGCCATGGCGGAGCTCGCTTCTTCAATGCCGGAGGCGTCACCCGCGACAAAGATGCCCGGGATGGCGGTCTCACAGTTTTCGGTCCGCATGGGAACGTATCCACTTAGCTGCGCGACGTATTTCATCTCCACGCCGCGCATGGCGAGAAGCTCGTTTAACGGATTCAGACCGACGGAAATGCACATCACGTCTACGTCATAGCGCTTCTCGGTGCCGGGGATCGGACGGAATCTGTCGTCCACTTCACATACGACGGCGGCTTCGAGACAGTCGGTGCCGATCGCCTCCTTGACCGTATGCGAGGTGAGAATGGGCACGCCCATCCTGGCGAGCTTGGATGCGTGGACGAGGTACGCGCCGATGCGCGGCGCCGCGTCGAGGACCGCAACGACCTCAATGCCCGCCTGCATGAGCTGATAGCTCACGATCACGCCGATATTGCCGGCGCCGACCATCAGAACGCGGTTGCCGGGACAGATCCCGTAAACGTTCATCAGCGTCTGCACGGCGCCCGCGCCGTAGATGCCGGGCAGGTCGTTGTTGGGGAAGGCGAGGGACTTCTCATACGCGCCGGTGGCGCAGATGACGGACTGTGCCTTGATCTTGAAATACTCCTTCTCGTCCTTCAGAACGGTCACCACATTGTCCTCATAGAAACCGACGGCGGTCGCGTTGAGCATGATCTCAATCAAATCGCCGAATTCTTCGATCTTCTTCAGAAGGATGCCTGCGATGTCCACGCCTCTGTGGGAGGCGTACTGGCTTTCCGAACCGAAGAACATATGCGTCTGCTTGATGAGCTGTCCGCCGGGCCGGAAGCTGCGCTCCAGAACGAGCACCTTCGCGCCGGACGACGCCGCGGAGATGGCGGCGCATAAGCCCGCGGGGCCGGATCCGATGATCAACAGTTCGACTTCTTTCATTCGATCTTCCCCTTTCCTTCCTGTGTCTCGACCTTCATGCCCTCTTTCAGAAGCGTGATGCAGGTGCGGACGTTTGGCTCTCCGTCTACGATCATCTGACAGGAAGCACAGTTTCCGATCGCGCAGTAAAACCCGCGGGGGCGATGCTTCTCCGGGCTTTTGGCAAGCACCTTTACGCCTGCTGCGTGGAGAGCGGCCGCGATCGTTTCTCCCTCAAATCCCTTCATCGGCTGACCGTTGAAGGTGAAATGGATCTCCTTACCGCGTTCAAAGGTAAGGATCGGGTGCCGGGTAATCCTCATTTCACAGTTCCTTTCTTAAAAATGTCTTATCGCAGGAAGAAAGCCAGGTGACGCATGGCTTTCTTCCGGTGTTCGGTGATTTTCTGTTGTCACTTCTCCGACATATAGGGGTAAGCGATCGCATCGGAGGGATTGAAGGTCTCCTTCACGCAATGCGGGCTCATCCAGCGGATCATGTTGAGCGCGGTGCCCGCCTTGTCGTTCGTGCCGGAAGCGCGCGCGCCGCCGAACGGCTGCTGACCGACCACGGCGCCGGTGCACTTGTCGTTGATATAGAAGTTGCCCGCCGAATGCAGAAGCGCCTTTTCCATCATGACGATCGCTTCGCGGTCCTGCGCAAAGATTGCGCCGGTCAGGGCGTACGGAGACGCTTCGTCGCAGACCTTGAGCGTCTCTTCCAGCTCGTCGTCCGGGTAGACGTACACGGAGACGATCGGTCCGAAGATCTCGTTGACCATGGATTCGTAATCCGGCTTCTTGCAGACGATGACGGTGGGTTCGACGAACCAGCCCTTCGAATCGTCACAGCTGCCGCCGATGACGATCTCGCAGTCCGGACTCTGCTTTGCACGATCCAGATAGCCCTTGCAGCGGTCGAAGGACGCCTTGTCGATGACGGCGGCGAGGAACGTGTCGAAATCCTGCACGTCGCCCATGGTGGCTTCCTTCATCATTTCCTTCATGGTCGAAAGGACCTCCGGCCAGATGCTTGCGGGAACGAACGCACGGGAGCATGCCGAGCATTTCTGTCCCTGGAACTCAAAGGAGCCGCGGATCAGCGCCGCCGCGAGCGGGCGAACCTTGGCGCTCTTGTGCGCGAAGATGAAGTCCTTTCCGCCGGTTTCGCCGACGATGCGCGGATAATTGCGGTAGGAGGCAATGTTCTCGCCGATCTGCTTCCAGACGCTCTGGAAGACCTCGGTGGAGCCGGTGAAATGGAAGCCCGCCAGCTCCGGACGGGAAATGACGTACTTCGCCACGTCGCTGCCGTTCGACGGCACGAAATTGATGACGCCCGCCGGAAGTCCGCAGTCCATGAGCAGCTTCATGTAATAATAATTTGAAAGCACCGCAGTGCGGGAGGGTTTCCAGACCGCAACGTTGCCGACGATCGCCGGCGCGGTGGGAAGGTTTCCGCCGATGGAGGTGAAATTGAACGGGGTGATGGCGCAGATGAACCCGTCAAGCGCACGGTAGTCCTGACGGTCCCAGATGCCGGGAATGGAGGCGGGCTGATCCTTGAAGATCTCCTGCGCGGACCATACGCCGAACCGCAGGAAGTCCGCAAGCTCCGCAATGTCGATCTCCGCCTGGAACACGGTCTTGGACTGACCGAGCATAGTCGAGGCGTTCAGCACCTTGCGATACGGTCCGGTGATCATGTCGGCTGCTTTCAGGAAGATCGCGGAACGGTGCTCCCACGGCATATTCTCCCATGCCTTTTTCGCTGCCAGCGCGGCGTCGACCGCCATGGTCAGTTCCTTTTCGCCGGCGATCGAGCATTCGGCGATCACATGACCGTGATCATGCGGCATCGTGACCTTGAACGTTTTCTCCGTAAAGATCTCTTTGCCTCCGATGATCAGCGGGATCTTCACGACCTCGGCGGACTGGCGGGCAAGCTCCGCTTTCAGTTCCGCGCGTTCCTTCGATCCGGGCAGATAGCCGCGGAAAGCGTCGTTTTCCGGTCGTTTGATGGTGAAATAAGCGTTTGACATAGATCCTCCTTTTCAGTTCATGCACAAAATCATTACCACCGTTTTTCCCGGTCTATCGCGGAAAAAACAGCGACAATACACCACGTTTAATTTACCATATCCGCCCCGTAATGTCAACGAAAAGTCGCTCGTTCAAAGCGGGTATTCCGCGCTTTTCCGCGAGCGGCCGCATCGCTTCGATCCGGACAAAAAACAGGCAGCGATCCGTTTTAACGGACCGCTGCCGTGGTAATATGCAGACGATCAGAAGTCGATCACGCCGGTAAAGGAGAGGATCGTTTTAACAAAGAGCAGACCGAGCACGAAGAACATGACAAGCCGGATCTTCCTGCTGCCGCCCTTGATCGCGTAGCGCGCGCCGAGGTAGTTGCCGAGCATCGAGCAGCAAATGGCGGGGATGCCGACGGAGAACAGCACGCTGCCGTTTACGAGAAAAACGATCAGCGACGCGACGTTGGACGACAGGTTCGCAACGCGTGCGCAGCCGGAGGATTTCAGAAGCCCGAAGCCGAGGACGATCGAAAACGCGATCGTCAAAAACGTGCCGGTGCCGGGACCGATCAGTCCGTCGTAGACGCCGAGCGTCAGCCCGATCAGACCGGAATAAAGGATCGTCTTTGCGCGCGGCAGAGATTTTACATCCTCGTCCGTTCTGTGCCTTGCAAGCATCAGAATGACCGCCGCAAGCGGCAGCGCGGCAAGGATGATGATCTGCAGGATCCGGTCGGGGAGATTGACCGCAAGCGACGAGCCGCCGGTCGCGCCCAGAAGACACCCGATCCCCGCGGGGATCGCGCAGTCCCATGCGATCTTACCGCTCTTTGCGTACTTAAAGACGGACGTCGCCGTGCCGCAGCCGTTCGCGAGCTTGTTCGTGCCCATGGCGAGCTTCGGAGGAAGTCCCGCGATCAGGTATGCCGGCAGCGAGATCACTCCGCCGCCTCCCGCGACAGAGTCCACGAAGCCCGCCAGAAAGACGAGCGGGCAGATGATGAGATATGTCCAGACGGTGGGCGTCACGGGGCGGCCTGCCTTTCCTGAAGATAACGGTATTATAGCATAAAACGCTCCGAAAACAAACACGGATTTCAAAAGAACCGAAAAATACCTCTCGATTCCGGTCGGCCGGTATGGTATAATCAATAAAAAGAGAAAGGACGGAGGACGGCGATGCAGAAGCAGTACATTGCGATCGATTTGAAATCGTTCTACGCCTCCGTCGAATGTGCGGAGCGCGGGCTGGATCCCTTGGACGCAAACCTCGTCGTGGCCGACGAAAGCCGCACGGACAAGACGATCTGTCTTGCCGTTTCGCCTGCGCTGAAATCGCTCGGGATCCCCGGGCGCGCGCGGCTGTTTGAGGCAAAACAGCGCATCGGCGAGGTCAACCGCGAGCGGCTCGTGCGCGCGCCGGAACACCGGTTTACGGGCAAGTCCATTCTGGCGTCCGAGCTCAGAAAGGATCCGTCGCTGGAATTGGATCTCGTTATTGCGACGCCGCGGATGTATCACTATATGCGCTATTCGCGCAGCATCGTCGAGATCTATCTGAAATACGTTTCGCCGGAGGACCTTCTGGTCTATTCGGTGGACGAGGTCTTTATCGACGCGACGCCGTATCTCAGGCAGAGAAGCATGACGGCGCACGATTTCGCCATGCTGCTGATCCGCGACGTTCTGGAGCAGACGGGCATCACCGCCACGGCGGGCATCGGCACGAATATGTATCTCGCGAAGATCGCCATGGACATCGTGGCAAAGCGCATGCCCGCAGATAAGGACGGCGTGCGCATCGCGGAGCTCGATGAAAAAAAGTACCGCGAAGAGCTGTGGGACCACCGTCCGCTGACCGATTTCTGGCGCGTGGGCAGGGGCATCGCGCGAAAGCTCGAGACCTACGGCATGTATACGATGGGCGACGTGGCGCGCTGCTCGGTCGGCAAGCCGACGGCGTACAAGAACGAGGAACTGCTGTATCGCCTGTTCGGCGTCAACGCGGAGCTTCTGATCGATCACGCATGGGGCTGGGAGCCGACCGAGATCGGGGATTGCCGGAACTATGTGCCCGAAACGAAGAGCTTGAGTCAGGGACAGGTGCTTTCGCGCCCGTATACGGCGGCGGAGGCGCGCGTCGTGGTGCAGGAGATGGCGGATCAGCTTTCGATGGATCTGGTGCGAAAGGGACTTTATACCGATCAGGTGACGCTGGACGTCGGATACGACGTCGAAAACCTGACCGACGCCGCGCGGGCGGAAGCGTATAAGGGCGAGACCGTTACGGACCGGTACGGCAGAAAGGTGCCGAAGCCCGCGCACGGCTCGCAGAACCTCGGACGGCACGTCGCTTCGACCGAGCGCATCGTGGACGCGGTGCGCGCGATCTTCGACCGTGTGGCGGACGGGATGCTTCTGATGCGGCGGTTCACCGTGGCGGTATGCGATCTCAAAACCGCGGACGAGGTGAAGGACGCGGAAGCCGTGCCGGAACAGCTCGATCTGTTCACGGATTACGCGGCGTCGGAGACAGCGCGAAAAGCGGAGGACGCTGCGCTTGCAAGGGAGACGCGGCGGCAGAAGGCGCTTTTGAACATCCGCGACAAATACGGCAAAAACGCCGTGGTGCGAGGGCTGAACCTGCAGGAGGGCGCAACGGCGATCGAGCGCAACGCGCAGATCGGCGGGCACAAGGCATAGGAGGTCGGCATGACCGAAACGCTTGAACTCTATATCCCGAAACCGGAGGACGGACGGTTTTATGTACAGATGATGTCCGATCCGGAAACGATGGCGTATAACGCGCCGTGGTTTCCGCCGGACGGCTGTATTCCGGAGGCGGAACAGGAATGGAAGCGGCTCTCTTCGGACTGGATCGGGCACGAACCGGAACGGTTTTACGCATATCTCAGACGGACTGCGGACGGCGCGTTCGTCGGCGACGTGAATTTTCACTACACGCCGGAGCGCGATTGGTGGGACATGGGGATTGTGATCTATGCGCCGGAGCGCGGCAAGGGCTACGGCAAAGAAGGACTCCGTCTGCTTGCGGCGTACGCGTTTTCGCACGGAGTCAGGCGGCTTCACAACGACTTTGAACCGGACCGGGATGCGGCGTACCGCATACACCGCGCGGTCGGATTTCGTGAGATCGGACGGGAGAACGGGATCATCGAGCTGATGCTGACCGAAGCGGATTTAAGGGAAGGAGAATAGATGCATATGGAACCGAGGGAATTTCTGGACATTCTGCACGTTGCGGAACGGCTGAAGGACACGACGCGGCATTGCACGACATCGCAGGGAAGGCGGGAGAGCGTCGCCGAGCACAGCTGGCGGATCGCGCTGATGGCGATGCTGCTGAAAAGCGAGTTTCCGGCGCTCGATCTTGACAAAGTCACGCGGATGTGTCTCATCCACGATCTCGGCGAGTGCTTCACGGGCGACATTCCGACGTTTCTCAAAACGAGCGCGGACGAACAGACGGAGGACCGGCTTCTGGACCGCTGGGTACGTTCGCTTCCCGCGCCGCTCGACGCGGAGTTTTCGGCGCTGTACGCCGAAATGAATGCGCTGGAAACGCCGGAGGCGAAGCTCTATAAATCGCTCGACAAGGTCGAAGCGGTGATCCAGCACAACGAGTCGCCCATCGAAACATGGGAGCCGAACGAGTACGAACTGAACAAGACTTACGCGTTCGATATCGTCGCGTTTTCGGACTGGCTTATGCGTTTGCGCAAGGAAATCTACAACGATACGATCGCAAAAATCGAATCAGGCAAATAAATAGCAAAGGAGAACGAACATGAAAATCATTGCAACAAACAATGCGCCCGCGGCGATCGGTCCCTATTCGCAGGGCATGATCGTCGGAAATCTTGTGTATACCTCCGGACAGATCCCGGTCGATCCGAAAACCGGTCTGGTCGCGGGCGACACGATCGAAACGCAGGCGGAGCAGTCGCTGAAAAACGTCAAGGCAGTTCTGGAGGCGGGCGGCGCGAACATGGACAGCATCGTCAAAACGACCTGCTTTATCGCGGATATGGCGGACTTTGCGGCGTTCAACGCGGTCTACGCAACGTATATCAAAGGCGCGCCGGCACGCTCGTGCGTGGCGGTGAAGACGCTGCCGAAAAACGTGCTGGTGGAGATCGAGGCGATCGCGGAGATCGTCGGCTGAGAGCATATGAGCGACGCAAGAGAACGATACGGCGACATCATCGATCGCGAGCACCCGACGTCTTTGAAGCATCCCGGGATGCCCCGCAAGAATCGCGCTGCGCAGTTTGCGCCGTTTGCCGCGCTGACGGGTTACGACGACCTGATCCACGAGGCGGCGCGGTATACCGAGCAGCGGATCGTTCTGGACGAGAACAAAAAGGAGGAGCTGAACCGCAAGCTCCATATCCTGCTCAACGCGGAGGATGCGCCGGAGGCGGTTTTCACCTGCTTCGTTCCCGATCCTGTAAAGAGCGGCGGGACCTATGAGGACGCGGTCGGAAGGATCGCAAAAGCCGATTTTCTGTACGGATATCTGACGCTCGATTCCGGTCGCGTACTCGATATCGGCGACGTGATCGAGATCGAAAGCGAGGCGTTTTTGCGCGTTCGTGCAGAGTAAACCGGCGCTTGTGCGCATGTGTGAAGAGGGTTTTAACTTTCCGTTAACAGAGCCCCGAACCCGTTGACCGCCCCTCATTTTAGGAGTAAAATACAGATGAAAACAGGAGCGGGGGCGATGATAATGGACGAAAAAGAGACACGGCCGATCCTTACGGACGATACAGTTGTAGAGGATAAGGAAGTACCGTTTGAAGATCTCATCTCCGAACTGCGCTATTGATTTTTATTTCCGAAAGATGCCGTTCGGCATCTTTTTTCGTACCGAAAAACAGGGCGAAACGCCCGAAAGGAGCGCAAAATGCCGTTTGAAGTCATACGGGACGACGTCACGCGCGTAAAAGCGGACGCGATCGTCAACACCGCAAATCCGAACCCGGTCGTCGGCGCCGGAACGGACAGCGCGATCCACCGCGCAGCCGGTCCGAAGCTGCTTTCCGCGCGCGAGGCGATCGGTCCCATTCCGGTCGGAAGCTCGGTCGAAACGCCGGCGTTCGATCTTCCCGCAAAATATGTTCTGCATACCGTTTCGCCGGAGTGGGAAGGCGGCGCATGCGGGGAAGAAGCGCTGCTGAGAAGCGCGTACGACGCCGCATTAAACCTTGCAGACCGTCTGCACTGCCGCTCGGTCGCGTTTCCGCTGCTGTCCGCAGGCAGCTACGGATTCCCCGAAGAGATCGCGCTCTCCGTTGCGGTCCGCGCATTCACCGATTTTCTGCTGACGCACGACATGCAGATCTATCTGGTCGTCTTTGGGCCGGACGCCTTTTCGCTTGCGCGCGGTCTGTTCGGCGATCTGAAAGCATACATCGACGACAACTACGTCGGAGAAGCGGAAGCGGAGGAATACGCCGGCGAGCTTTTGGATTACGGAAGAAGACGGCGTATGCAGGCGGCGCCGATGCAGAGTATCCGCAGGAAAAATGCACGGGCAGCGGAGGCAAAGCCGGAGATCCCGTTTTATGCCGAACTCGATTCGTTCCGTGCGGAAAAGGCGGCGCCGAACGATCTCGAATCGTTTTTGAAGCAGAAGGAAAGCACGTTTACCGAGCATCTTCTTGATCTTTTGAAAGAGCATGACGAAAAGGATTCAAACGTCTATCGCCGCGCGGAGATCAGCCGTCAGCTTTTTCACAAGATCGTCAACAGAAAGGATTATCAGCCGACCAAGAGCACCGCGATCCAGCTTGCGCTGGGACTCCGGCTGAACCTTGCCGAAACGCAGAAGTTGCTCGGGAAAGCCGGGTATTCGCTGACACGCAGCAGCAAGGCGGACCTTGTCGTGCAGTATTATATCGAACGCGGCGAGTACAGCATCGTCGTGATCAACACGGCGCTGTTCGACTGCGGACTGCCGCTTTTGAAAACCGGCGGCGCGGTCTGAAAATGTCAACCGGAAGTTGACAAAACCCTCCTTCGTTCCTGCTATGATCAAAGCAGAAAAACGAAGGAGGTTTTTGATGATGAACGACAAACTGACGGAACTGGTCTTTATTCTGGATCGCAGCGGCTCGATGGCGGGCCTCGAAGGGGACACGATCGGCGGTTTCAACGCCATGCTCGAGAAGCAGAAAAAGGAGGAGGGCGACGCGTTTCTTTCCGCGGTGCTGTTCAGCGATCGCAGCACGGTGCTCTACGACCGCGCGGACATAAAAAAGGTCGAGCCGATGACCGACCGGCAGTATTTCGTCGGCGGCTGCACGGCGCTTCTGGACGCGATCGGCGACGCGGTGCACCACATCGGCAACGTGCACAAGTACGCGCGGGAGGAGGACCGCCCGAAACGAACGGTCTTTGTGATCATCACGGACGGCATGGAGAACGCAAGCCGCCGCTACTGCTATGACGAAGTGCGGCGCATGGTCGAGCGTCAGCGCGAGAAGTACGGCTGGGAGTTTCTGTTCCTCGGCGCGAACATGGACGCGATCGCGGCGGCGCGCCGGTTCGGCATCCGCGAGGACCGCGCGGTGCGCTATCGGTGCGACGCGAAAGGGACCGCGCTGAATTTCGAGGTCGTAAGCGACACGATCGGTTCGATCCGTGACGGCGCGGCGCCGACCGCAGCATGGAAGAAGCGCATCGAAGTGGACTTTGAAGAACGCGGCGGGCATTGACGCGCGAAAGCGGGGATGGTATCATATAAAGCAGATCGTATTTGACGGAGAACGAGCCGGAGGACACCGTGACGATCGACCGGGAGATTGAATGATAACCGATGCACATCGGGATCAGATAAAATCGTGCAAGGAGGAACATCATGGACAAGTATCAGTGCGGCCCCTGCGGCTATATCTATGATCCGGCGGAGGGCGATCCGGACAGCGGCATCGCGCCCGGGACTCCCTTTGAAGACCTGCCCGACGATTGGTGCTGCCCGATCTGCGGCGTCGGCAAGGACATGTTTGAAAAGGTCGACTGACCGAACGAAAAAGAAACGCGCCCGTGTTGAACGGGCGCGTTTTACAGTTGCTTCATGCTTTTTTTTCGGGCGTTCCGTTCGCTTTTGCAAGATAGCGGCGGATCGTCTCGACCATATGCTTATTTTGGAAATTCGCTTCGATCTCTTCCATATCGACCGTACGACCGAGCATGATTCCCTGGATCAGCACTTCCGCATACATGACCTCGCGCGTCATGGGGTCGGCAAGATAGGTCAGGATGTCGATATTCATCTTTTCATTAATGCCCTCGATCATGCCGATGAAGAACGTGCAGTCCCGTCCGAACAGCGTTCCGACGCTTTCGATGTTGCTGAATCCCGTCATGACGTCGTCGAGCCGCATCAGTCTGCGGTCGCTTGCCGCAAGCGCACCGCCGTTCAGCAGCTTGTCCGCCGTCGTGCCGAGGATGTCGCAGAGATCGAGCAGAATGCCCGTATCCGGCAGCGCATCGCCGTTTTCCCACTTCGAGACCGCCTGAAACGAGATGTTCAGCTTCTCCGCAAGATCCTTCTGCGTCATGCCGGAGGTCTTTCTCAAATTTTGAATATAGTGTCCGATTTTTAAGGTATCCATTGTTGTATCTCCTTTGTTTTCTGTTTTCTGCAGCCTGCGGTATCATCATAGCGCAAAAGACGCAATTCGTAAATAACGGGAAAATTGAAAATATTCTAATTGAATTAGAATCCGCTGCATAAAAAGAGCTCCCCGCCGAACGGACGGGGAGCGTTTTGTCTGTCACAATGATCCTTACAGCGGCATGATGCCCCAAAGCGCCGCAAAGAGCATGCACAGGATCGAGAATCCCCATACATAGAGGAAGCTCGCCTTGATGTGGTCCTTGATCTCCACTTCGGCAAGACCGGTGCCGAGGAGCGTTGCCGGAACCATCGGGCTGATGAACGTCGCGCAGTTGCGGCAGACGACCATCGCGACCGCGATCGGCAGCGCGTTGACGCCGAACGCCTGACCGATGCCGATCATGACCGGCAGCATGCCGTAGAAGTAGCTGTCGGTATCAAACGCCAGCGCAAGCGGCACGGACAGGACGCCGATGATCAGCGGCAGATGCTGACCGAGGAAGCTCGGCAGGATCGAGGAAATGATGCCCGCAAGACAGCGGACGACCGACGGGATCGCGCCTTCCTTCAATTCCATCGTCTTTGCCGAGATGGCTGCGCCGTTCGGGCCGATGCTGGTGGTGAGTACGCCCATCAGGATCGCCGCGCCCATCAGTGTGGAGCACATCATCAGCGCCGGACCGGCATGCAGATTGATGATCTTCTTGTGTGTCTTGACATTGAAGCCGTAGTTGATGAACAGCGCCAGAGCGCAGCCGATCATAAACGGCACATAGCTCGGAAGGTCATCCAGGAAGATCAGCATCGCGATGATACCGAGCGTCAGAAGAATGTTGACAACGAACAGCTTCGGACGTTTCAATTCATCGCTGTCCTGTTCATGCAGTGCTTCCTTGAGATCGATTTCACCTTCCTTCTCCGCAAGCTTGCCGTGAAGCCCCGCGCCGCGGCGCTTTTCGAGAAGACCGGAGAGAACCGCGTGAACGAGCGCCAGAACGATGCCGAAGATCTGGATCGGCAGGATCGTCTTCCAGAGGATGCCTGCTTCCATGCCCATAACGGACGCGGCGCGCATGGTCGGTCCCGCCCACGGCATCAGGTTCAGTACGCCCATCGCGAGCACCGCAATGCGCAAAAGCGTGGTCGGGCGCATGTGCATGCGCTTGTAGACCGGCAGCATGGCGGGGATGACGATGCAGAACGTCGAAGCGCCGCCGCCGTCGAGATGACCGACCAGCGCAATGATCGCGGTGACGATGCAGACGCCGATCACGCTGTCGCCGACGAGCTTCATGAGTTTTGAAATGATCACGTCAAACATGCCGGCGTCGGTCATGATGCCGAAGTACAGCACCGAGAAGACGAACAGTGCGGCTGTCGGCGCGGTGCTGTTGAACCCGGCTTTGATCATGTTTCCGATGACGCCGAATGTGCCGACCATTTTATCCGGATCATCATCCGTCGGCGCCGGCATCGGACGAATGCGTCCGATCAATACCAGAACGATGACAAGGATCGCCGGGAATACAATGAACGCGAACGCCGGCTGCATTTTGCTCTTGAACAGCACGAGAACGATCGCAGCGATGGTCAGAAGCCCCAGAATGCCGACGAAGACGTCGGATTGCATGAAGCCCCAGACGGACGTGAAGAAATTACCCATAAAACTCCTCCTCTGATTGTGTCGAAAGGGAAACAAACGATCCCGGAAAGAGGTGCGCTCTTCCCGGGATCAGCATGCGTATTATTCCAGCGTAAACGGTTTGATCTTTCTCACGACGTCCAGAATCGTGCCGTCGCGCGCTTCGAGGATCGCAACGACCTTGTCCTCCCATTGGAGGTCGTCGGGGCGTCCGACCAGCGAATATGCTTTTTCCTTGAGGGACTCGATCGACACATGCGGGATGCCCGCATTGTCGAGACACTCGATCAGATCGGGGCGAAGCGGATTGACCGCGATGCCGTAGTCGGTGACGAGAACGTCCACACAGTCGCCCGGCGTGGTGACGGTCACGACGTGCTCGCAGACAGTCGCCATTCTGCCGCGGATCAGCGGCGTGACGATGACGCAGCACTTACTGCCCGCCGCGGTGTCCGGATGTCCGCCGGGCGCGCCGCGCAGCACGCCGTCCGAGCCGGTCAGCACGTTGACGTTGAACTGCGTGTCGATCTCCAGCGCCGCGAGTACGACGAAATCCAGCTTGTTGACGAACGCGCCCTTGTTGGCGGGGTTCGCGTACTGGCTTGCGCTCATCTCAAAGTGGTTCGGCGTCTGGTTGATGGAGTTGACCGCGTCGAGGTCGAAGTCCTGCACGTCGATGACCTTGCCGACCTTGCCCTTTTTGAGCATTTCGACCATCGGGCCGCAGATGCCGCCGATCGCCCAGCCCATCTTGATGCCGCGCTCGTCCATGTATTTTTCGAGGAACAGGTTTGCGGCGAGCGACGGACCGCCGACGCCGGTCTGGAACGAGAAGCCGTCCTTGAAGTACGGCGTCGCCGCGATGACCTTCGCCACGTTTTCCGCCATCATCAGGTCGCGCGGGTTCTGCGAAATGCGCGCAGCCGCGGAAGCGATCTTCTTCGGGTTGCCGATGGAATCGACGACGACGACCGCGTCCACGTCGATCGCTTCGACGGACGCGGGCATGTTCGGGAAGTCCACGAGGCAGTCGGTGACGACGACTACATGGTCCGCATACTTCGCGTCGGTCATGGCGTAGCCCATCGAGCCGCAGTTCGATTTGCCGCCGATGCCGCGGCAGTTGCCGACGCAGTCGCTGGTCGGCGCCGCGACGAACGCGATGTCGATGTGCACTTCGCCGCCTTCGATGGCGCGGGGACGGCCGCCGTGGCTTCTGACGATCGCGGGGGTTTTCAGCAGGCCCGCAGATACGACCTCGCCGATCTTGCCGCGGATGCCGCTTGTCTGGATGCCGACGACCTTGCCTTCTGTGATGTATTCCGCCACGGGATCGTGCGCCGCGCCCAAGCTCGTCGCAGCGATGGTGAGGTTGTCGAGACCGAGCTCTTCGATCGCCGCCTTCATGACCATGTTGACGACGAAGTCGCCGTCGCGCAGGTGGTGGTGGAACGAGAACGTCATGCCGCTTTTTGCGCCGCAGAGCTTCAACGCGTCCGCAAGCGTTTCGACGATCTTGCTCTCCTGCGGTTTTTCATAGCGGCGAGTACGCGGCGAGGCCTTCTGGATGTACTTGCCGTCCATGTAATTCTTGCCCTGATAAACCTCTTTGCCGTCTTGAAGCAGGTAATCGGGAATCTCTCTTCCGACGAAATTTTTCATACCAAATCCCCCTCCCAAAGACCGCAGGCACGGGCAAGTTTCAAGGTGCGCTCCGCGCCGGGAATAAATGCGATGTCGATCATCTTGCCGTCGACGGTAAAGACGCCGACGCCCGCGGCGCTCTGCTCACGGTATGCGCGCAGGATCTTCTCCGCCTGCAGGATCTCCTTTTCGGTCGGGGCGAACAGCTCGTGGACCAGGCGGATCTGCTTCGGGTTGATCAAGCTCTTGCCGTCGAAGCCCATCGCCTTGTTCTGGCGCACTTCGGCTTCATAGCCCGCCATGTCGTCGAGGTTCGTGAAGACCGTATCGAAGCACTGCACGCCCGCCGCTCTCGCTGCGATCAGCATCTGACCGCGCGCAACGACCATGTCGATGCCGTCGGAGGTGGGTTTCGTCTGCATGCACTTGCGGAAGTCGCCGCCGGAGATCGCAACGCCGAACATACGGTCGCTCGCCGCGCAGATCTCGTATGCGTTCAGAATGCCCTTCGGGCTTTCGAGCGCCGCCATCAGAAGCGTTCTGCCGACCTCGACGCCGAATTCCTTTTCGGCGGCTTCGACCGCCGCTTCCACGGTGTGCACGTCCTGCGCGCTTTCGCACTTTGCGATGCGGATGCCGTCCGCGCCGCCCGCGACGCACACGCGGATATCCT
>JAFRUN010000056.1 GCA_017438865.1 Clostridia bacterium | reverse complement strand
TTTCCCTGTGCGCCGCTTTCATAGTACGTCCTTGCGTCGCGCCGCACGCGCTCCGCAAACACCCGTGCGTTGAAGTCCGGAAAGTCCTTCAGGATCTTCGGCAGCACGACCGATTCGAGCGAGCTGAGCGAGCGCGGCTTTTCCGGCTCCTTGTCCGCGGCGATCGCGTCGTCGATCGCGTCCTTGATATATCCGATCCGTTCCCGCACGCCGCGCGTCGCGCGCCGGATCCACAGAAAGCCGCCGAACAGCGTCGCAAGCCCGCAAGCTCCGATCAAGGCGATCATCCACCACTCCATCATAAACCTCCGGTTTTCGGTCTGTCGGAAAAGCGCGACAGACTCTTTTCTTTCAGTTTGGACTTGATCGGACGAATTGTCAAGCGCAATATGCAGGCCGACTGCAATTCCCGGGTCATTGCGACAAAATTACACCAATCCGTTATTGACAACACGCGCGGCTTACAGTAAAATATATAATAAGAATGGTATGACATTCGATAAAATCCAAATAGAAATGAGAGGGGTTTGCATGGAAGAAAAGAAAAAGAAACCGGTCGCGAAAACGACCGAAGCTGCAGCGGAGACGAAAGCGGCTCCGAAACTGACCAAAGCGGAAGAAAAGAGCAAAGCGACGACGCTCCGGATCGTATCGATCATCCTTTGGGTTCTTGCGATCGGCTTTGAAGTCGTTGCGATCCTTTCGCTCCTCAAAGCGCTGTATATCCCGTGGCTGCCGCAGATGTGGGCGATGATTATCTGCATCGTGCTCGATCTGGTCTGCTGCATCATAGCCGCACTGCTCTGGAAGAAAGCGAGCTACCTCGATCCGTTCAAAAAGACCAACAACAAGGTCGGTTTCGTGATCCTGAACCAGCTCGGCGTCATTATGGCAGTCATCTGCTTCCTGCCGCTCATTATCCTGCTCTTCACGAACAAGGATAAAATGGACAAGAAGTCCCGCATCATCGTTACCGTCGTGGCAATCGTTGCACTGCTGATCGCAGGTCTGTTCGGCGTCAACTTCAACCCGATCTCTGCAGAGGAAAAGGCTGCGGCGGAAGAGCAGATTACGGATACCGTTTACTGGACGGCATTCGGTCATAAGTACCACCTCTATAAGGATTGCCACACGATTGCAAACTCCGAGAAGAACCCCGGCACCGTCACCGATGCGATCGACGCGGGCCGCACCGAGGTCTGCTACTACTGTGCACACAAAGCGGAAAAGGAAAAGAACCTCAAGCTGGAAAGTCTGAACATCGAAGAGGGCGTTGAAGCCGTTTCGGGAGAATAAGCCATGGCAGGAATTGATCTGAACTCCCTGATGGGACTGGTCGGCAGCGACGGCATTGAAACGCTCGCGAAGGCGACGAAGACCGATAAAAACAAGGTCTCCGCGGTCCTCGGCGACGCCCTGCCCGTGCTGGTCGGCAAAATGTCCGACAACGCTTCCACGAAGGACGGCGCGAAATCGCTGAACAAGGCGCTGAACGAGCACAAGACCGGCGACGTCATCGACGTTGCGTCGTTCCTTTCGACCGCGGACAGCAAGGACGGCAAGAAGATCCTCGGTCACATCCTCGGAAGCGACGAGGCGGCGGCAACGAAGGCGATCTCGAAAAAGAGCGGTGTAAGTAGCTCCAAGGTCGGCTCCATCCTTTCGATGGTTGCGCCGCTGCTCCTTTCGCAGCTCGGCAACAAAAAGGATGAAGACGAAGCGGACAGTTCCGCGCTCGGCGGGCTCCTCGGCGGGCTCCTCGGCGGCGGTTCGTCCTCGTCCTCCGGCGGGATCGGCGCGTCGCTTCTCGGCTCGCTGCTCGGCGGCAGCTCGTCCTCCTCGTCCTCCGGCAGCGGATCGCTGCTCGGCGGCCTTTTGGGCGGACTGTTCGGCGGCGACAAGGAAGAGGAAAAGGAAGAGAAGAAGGAGGATTCTTCTCTGCTCGGCGGATTGATGGGGCTTTTAGGCAACGCGGAATCGGAGGAAACGAGCTCCGCAAAGAAGAAGACCGGCAAGAAGACCTCCTCGACCGCGAAGAAAAAGACCTCTTCATGCACCGCAAAGAAGAAGACCTCGACTTCAACCGCGAAAAAGACCTCCTCGACCGCGAAGAAAACCGCGGCAAAAAAGACGGCTTCGACCGCGAAAAAGACCGCGGCCAAGAAAACGGCTGCCAAGAAATAAGCGAACAGAATCCGAAAAGACGCCGGAATCCGGCGTCTTTTTCCTATGCCGCATCATATAATATATCTTTTGCGTCTATTGCAATTTATGTCGGATTTTGTTATACTAAAATTGTAAATTTGTCTATTTGGCTGAAAGGACGCGGAATTTGAGCGAACGGAAGAAAGTGGGACTGGCGCTCGCCTCCGGCGGAGGGCGCGGCATAGCGCATATCGGCGTGCTACAGGTACTGACCGAGCACAAAGTCCCGATCGATCTGATCTCCGGCTGCAGCGCGGGCGCGCTGGTCGCCGCGATCTATGCCGCAGGCACCGACCTCTACATGCTGGAGAAATATCTCTGCACGCTGGTGCCGAAGGACATCATCGATCCGACGGTCGTCACGCGCGGCGGGTTTCTTTCCGGCAACAAGGTCTCCGAGATCGTCCGCACGCTGACGCACGACCTTTCCGTCAACGAGACAAAGATCCCCTGCTTCATCGGTGCGGCGGACCTCGAAACGTCCGAGTTTCACATTTTCGAAGACTGCAAGCTGTATGAGGCGGCGCGGGCAAGCATGGCGATCCCCGGCGTATTCACGCCGGTCAGGATCGACGGACACTGGTACATCGACGGCGGCACGCTGCAGGAGCTTCCCGTCGAAGTTTTGCGCGATCACGGCGCGGACGTCGTGATCGGAGTCGACCTTTCCATCAAAAAGCGGTTCACCGTAGAGGAGGACAAGGTGCCCGGCGCACACTCCTCGCTGCTTCGCGCATTTTCCATTATGCAGAAGGAGATCACACGGATACGGGCGGACCGCGTGGACGTGCGCATCAAGCCGGACGTTTCTTTCATGGGCATGATCTCGACCGCCGGAGCCGAAGAGGCGATCCGCATCGGACGGGCGTGCGCCGAACGCGCAATGCCCGAGATCGAAGCCCTGCTCGGCTGATTCCCGATCCCCTTTCGACCGCATCAAATTTTTGGAGGAAAAAACCGTATGAAGGCCCTTTCCGAGATCCCCCTGTATCTCAAGATCGCCGACGAGCTGCGTGCAAAACTGATCGAGCTGCCGGTCGGCGCACCGTTTGAAACGGAGCAGATGCTGACCAAAGAATACGGCGTCGCCCGCGGCACGATCCGCCAGGCGCTGAACGTCCTCGTACAGGAAGGACTTCTGACACGCACGCAGGGATCCGGCTCGTTCCGGTCTCAGCCGATCAACTCGTCGTACCGCTTCACACTCGCGCAGGAACTGACCGAATCCATCCGCAAGATCGGCGTCAGCAGCAGCGTGCGGAATCTTTCCATCACGCTCGTGCCCGCGCTCATCGACATTTCGGAGCTTCTGCACATTCCGCGCGGCGCGAAGGTCCGCAAAGTCACGCGCCTCCGCGTGATCGACGGCAAGCCGTTCGCGTACTGCGAAGCGTATCTGCGCACCGATTCGATCCCGGCGTTCTATAAGCGCGACTATACCTGCACGCTCGGCGATCTTGTGCGGAACAAGCTGCAGGTGCATCTCGGAGATCGGCGCTGTGAATTCCGTGCCGTCGCCGCGGACGAAACCGTTGCCCAGGCGCTGGCGATCCCTCTCGGTTCGCCGGTGTTGATGGTAAGCATCCTTTGCTTCGGATATGACAGGGAGCCGCTGCTGTCCGACGTGTTTTATTTCACGTCTTCGCAGACGCTGCGCTTTGAGCTCTGATCGGAAAGGCATACAAAAAAACGGGCGAAACGCCCGTTTTTTGATTTTGGTTCATTCCGCCGGCGGAAATGTGACGGTGATCTCCGTTCCGATGCCCTCGGCGCTTTCGAGCGAAAGCGTCGCGCGGTGCTCCTCACAGATGTGCTTGACGATCGCAAGCCCGAGCCCCGTGCCGCCCGTCGCCTTGCTGCGGCTCTTGTCGACGCGGTAGAACCGTTCAAAGATGCGGCTGATGTGATGCTTCGGAATGCCGATGCCGGTGTCGCGCACGGAGAGCGTGCGTCCCGACGTCCGGATCGAGACCGAGCCGTTGTCACGGTTATAGCGGATCGCATTGTCCAGGAGATTATAGATGAGCTCGGACAAAAGCGCACGCACGCCGTGTACCGGCATCGGTCCGCCCGAAAGCCGTACCGAAACGCCGCGCAGCATCGCCGCGCTCTTCAGCGTTTCGACGGTCTCCTTTGCAAGCTCGTAAAGATCGACGGTCTCCGCCTGCTCGAGGATCTGTTTTTCGTCCAGTTCGGACAGCGCGATGATGTCGGACACCAGCGAAAGCATACGGTTCGATTCACGCCGGATGCGTTCGGCAAAGAGCCCCACGTCCTCGGTTTTCGCCATGCCGTTTTCGATCATTTCGGCATAGCCGGAGATCGACGTCAGCGGTGTTTTCAGCTCGTGCGAGACGTTTGCCGTGAACTCGCGGCGGATCCGGTCTGCCCGCTGCTGTTCGCCGAGATCGGTCAGGATCAGCACCGCGCCGGTACGCATGCCGTTTTCGGTCAGGTCCTGATACGCAAGGCGCACCGCCTGCCCGAACAGCTCGATCGTTTCGGTTTTGCCGCTGCGCACGCCGCCGAAAAACGCGCGGACCTCGTTCGGCAGATCGGACAGCATCCGCACCGTACCGGGCGTTTTGTGCAGCAGCGCGTACGTCGGGGCGTTGCAGAACAGCGCGGTCCCTTCGAGATCGAATACGGCGACGCCGTCCTCCAGCGCGTCCAGAATGCCGGAGAGCATGGCTTCGTTCATGCCTGTCCTCCGATCTTATAGCCCACGTTGCGGACCGTTTCGATGAGCTTGCCCGCCTCGCCGAGCTTCTTGCGCAGCGTTTTGATGTGCATATCCACGGTGCGCGTTTCGCCGGTGAAGGCGAACCCCCACACGCTTTCCATCAGCCGGTCGCGCGTGACCGGCGTGCCGCCGTTCTGCAGCAGATACTTCAACAGCCCGTACTCCTTGAACGTCAGCTCGACCTCTTTACCGTCGACCGTGACGCAGTGGCGGTCGTCGTCCAGCTCGATCGAATCGAACGACAGCACCGCGCTCTGCCGGTGCGCGCGGCGCAGAAGCGCCTTGCAGCGCGATACGAGTTCCATGATGCCGAACGGTTTCGTAAGGTAGTCGTCCGCGCCGGAATCGAGCCCGCGTACCTTGTCCGCTTCGGTCGTCTTTGCCGTGACCATGATGATCGGGATCGTCTGCGTGGACGCGTCGGCGCGCAGGCGTTTCAGCACCTGCATACCGTCGAGCCCGGGCAGCATGATGTCCAGCAGCACGAGATCGGGAAGCTCCGTTTTCAGCGCGGCGAAGAACGCCGTGCTTTCCGCAAACGACGCGACCGAAAGACCTGCGCTTTTCAAAGCGTAGGCCTCCATTTCACGGATGTCGGCGTCGTCCTCGACGAGATAAATGAGCGCCATGTTATACGGTTGCGAGCCGGCGGATCGCCTCCGCCATGCAGTTGGTGTTGAAGCGGATGTCCTCGATCGAGATCGACTCGTCCGGCATGTGGCACATGCTCTCCTCGCCCTCGCGCACGATGCCGAATGCAACCGCGTTCTCCATTTCGCGCGCATAGGTGCCGCCGCCCATCGACAGCGGTTTCGAGTCGGAACCGTTCAGCTCGTTGTAGACGCTCATCAGCGTGGAGACGAGCTCGCTGTCCGCCGGAATGAAGTGCCCCGGCTTGATGACCGTATCGGTGCGGGTAAAGCCCGCCTTTCCGTACGCCGCGTCCCACGTCTTCAGAAGGTCCTCCGCCTTTGCGGTAAACGGATGCCGGCAGTCGGCAATGAAGCGCACGCCGTTTTCGTCGAAGCGGATGACGTCGGGCTGATAGGTGATGCGGCCGGATTCGTCGGTCACGTCGATGCCCAGCGATTCGCCGTGCATATCGTATCCCCACAGCGTGTGCAGCGCGTTGACCGTTTCAAGGTCCGCTTCGGGAAGCGGCTGCTTCGTGAGGATATCCGTCAGCGCCTGCAGCGCGTTCTTTGCAAACTCCGGCATGGACGCATGCCCGCCGCGTCCCTCGACCGTGATGCGGTTTTCATCATACGTCGCCGCAAAGCCCTCCGGCGCGGCAACCGGGACCGCCTTCTTGGGCAGCGTCGCGCGGATCACGCCGGGGATGACGTTCGCCGCCGTGCCGCAGTCGATCTGCAACGCAGATGCGTATTTCTTTTCATACGTCGTGTGCATGATGCCCATTTCGGAATTGACGACGGGATATTCCGCGTCCGGCGTGAACGCCAGCGTCGGCTCGCCCTCGACCTTCAGATAATGCTCCACGCCCAGAGAACCGATCTCCTCGTCGCAGCCGAGGATGACGCGCACGCGGCGCTTCATTTTGAACCCGCAGTCCTTGATCGCGGCAAGCGCGTAGATCGCGGAGAGCGCGGGGCTCTTGTCGTCCAGCGTGCCGCGGCCGATGATGCGTCCGTCCTTTTCCGTCGCGGAATACGGCGGAACCGACCAGCCCTCGCCTTCCGGCACGACGTCGAGGTGCGCGAGAATGCCGAGGACCTCGTCGCCCTCGCCGTATTCGACCACGCCGCAGTAGCCGTCGACGTCCCATGCCTTGAGACCGAGCTTGCGCGCGATCGCAAGCGTCGCCTGCAGCGCCTCGTAAACGGTTTTGCCGAAGGGCTTGCCCGGCTCCGCGGGATCGCCGCGGGAGACGGACGGAATGCGCACGAGCGCTTTCAGGTCTTCGATCTGTTCACGCAGCGTCTGTTCGATCCGATTCTTCATTTGAATTATCCTTCCTTTCTGTCAGTTGACTGCGGAGAAGCCCTTTCCGATGACCTCCCGCGTATCGATAATGGAGATGATGGCCTTCGGATCCTTCTCGAGGACGATCCGGCGGATGTGTCCGAGTTCGATCGTCTTGGTGAGGATATAGACCAGCGTCTTTTCCTGATTCGTGTACGCGCCGCGGCACGGGATGTACGTGACGCCGCGGTGCATTTTATTGAGGACCTCCGGCGCGATCTCGTCCCATTTGTCGGAGATGATGAACAGCGTTTTGGTCCGGTTGATGCCCAGAATGATGTTGTTGAACGCGATGCTCGTCACGAACAGCGCAATGAACGACAGCGAAGCGCTTTCCACGCCGATGCGGTAATCGTGCGCGGTAATCGCCTTGACGACGCCGAGCGCGAGCGCGATCACGACGTTCAGCGACATGGAGATCGTGCCCATCGAGATCGAATACCTGCGGTTCAGGAGCAGCGAAACGATGTCCATGCCGCCCGTGCTGCCGCCGAGACGCACGATCATGCCGCCCGCAACGCCCATCGTGACGGCGCCGAAGATCACGCTGACCACGCGCCACGCCGGCTCGCTCATGTCGAACAGCGCGGGGAAGGTCAGGTTCCCGAACAGCGCAAGCTCCGCCGCGAACAGCACCGTCATCAGAAGCGTGTATGCCGTGAAGCGGATATGCAGGTATCTGAACGCCAGAATCAGCAGCGGCACGTTTGCAATGACGACGAAGATCCAGTTCGGGATCACGCCGTTCGTCGCATAGGTGATCAGCATGGCGATACCGGTGACGCCGCCCGTGACGACGCCCGCAGGCGTATACAGAAGCGTAACGGCAAGCGCCTCGATCGTGATCATCAGTGACATCAGAACGACCGCGCGGGCTTCGCGCAGAACGGTCTGCATGTTCAGCGGTTTGCGTGCTTTTTTCTCCCGGCTATCCATACGTCCTCCCGCATATTCTCTTAATTTACAGTATACCAACTTTTCGCCGCGCTTGCAACCCCGCGATTGACAGCGTTCCGTCTTCGATGGTATCATGGTTCCATCAACGGGACGGAGGGGACCATGAAAAACAAACGGGGCATCGGTTTTCTGATCATCGCGGCGGTCTACGCGCTTGCGATCGCTTTCGGGATCGTCATTTACCGCATTTCACCGGGCGCGTACTGGCTGAAACTCCTGCTTGCGGACGTCGCCGCGACGACGTTTGTGTTCGTGTTCAGCGTTCTCCTGAAGAACGCGTCGGTGTACGATCCCTACTGGAGCGTACAGCCGGTCGTGATCCTCCTCGGCTTTCTCCTTTCGCGCGGATTCACGCCCGTCGGCGCCGCGCTGCTCGCCGTCGTCGCGGTCTGGGGCGTGCGGCTGACCGCAAACTGGGCGTACACCTTTCACGGGCTCGATCACCAGGACTGGCGCTATACTATGCTGCACGAAAAGACCGGCGCGCTTTACCCGGTCGTGAACTTTCTCGGCATTCACCTGTTTCCGACGCTCGTGGTGTACTGCGTCACGCTGCCCGCCGTCGTCGCGATCGAAACGGGCGCGGAATGGAGCTGGCTCTGCCTGTTCGGACTTCTGCTGTCGTTTGCGGCGACCGTTCTGCAGGGCGTTTCCGATTTTCAGCTGCACCGCTTCCGCAAGGCGGGGAAGACCGGATTCATCCGCGAAGGGCTCTGGACGCATGCGCGGCATCCGAACTATCTCGGCGAGATCCTGATGTGGTGGGGCGTGGCGTTCGCGTCGATCGCGGCGCTCCGCGGCATATGGCAGCTTCTGTTCGGCGCGGTTCTGAACACGCTGATGTTCGTGTTCATCAGCATCCCGATGGCGGATCGGCATCAGGCGCGAAAAGCGGATTTTGATGCGTATAAATCAGAAACCCACGCGCTCTGGCTGTTTTGAGGCCGTCGATAACGGCATCGGAACTTTTGCGACAGTCTGTTTCCGTCGGCTGCTTCGCGCATGCGCGCGTAACATAATATAAGATTGTTTTCCCGATTCGGGTGCATTTTCTCTTGACAAAGCCCCCGTTTTCGCGGTATCGTATACAAGGACACAAATGCATATTGTCCCGGATGATGCGCCCGGGAGAGACCGCAGAAAGCGGGGCCGAAGGGGAATTGCAGAAGCTCTCAGGCAAAAGGATCGGGCACGGACGGGACTCCGGAAAGGAAAGGGTTCATCCCCTTTACGCCGACGGTGCAACCGCATTTTGCGGGAATCTCTCAGGCTCGTTACGGAGGCGCAGGGTACGGGTGTACTTTGCGCTTTTTCATTTCTTTGCGGCGGGGCCGCATCAGTTCATATTTCATAAAGGAGGACTCTCATGAGCGAACTCAAACGTACCCAACTGTACGACGCGCACATTGCGGCGAAAGCGACGATGGTCGATTTCGGCGGATGGGAAATGCCGATCCAGTATCCCGAGGGCATCATTGCGGAGCATCTGTATACCAGAAGCTGCTGCGGTCTTTTCGACGTCTCCCACATGGGCCGGCTGCTGATCGAAGGACCGGAACGCACGGCGTTTCTGCAGCATGTGCTTTCGAGCAACGCGGCGCTGCTCGACCTCAATCAGGCGCAGTACTGCATCATTCCCGCCGAGGACGGCAGCGCAGTTGACGACGCATACCTTTACCGGTTTGAAGAGGACCGTTTCCTGCTGGTCGTCAACGCATCGAACACCGACAAGGACCTTGCGTGGTTCGAGCCGATCGTGAAGAACTACGACTGCACGATCAAGAATATCACGTCCGAGACCGTCTCCATCGCGGTGCAGGGACCGAAGAGCGAAGAGATCCTGAAAAAGCTCGCAAACGTCGACGAAGTCACCAAGCCCGCGCGCAACAATCTTTCCACGCTGATGATGGAGGGACATAAAGTCCTCGTTTCCAGAACCGGCTACACCGCGGAACCGATCGGCTACGAGCTGTTCTTAAAGAACGAAGACGCGCACTGGATGTGGAACCGCCTGATCGAGCTCGGCGGCAAGCCCGCGGGCCTCGGTGCGCGCGACACGCTGCGCATGGAAGGCATGCTCCCGTTGTACGGCGACGAAATGGGCGTCGACGAAGCGGGCAAACCGATGCCGATCTTCGCTTTGGCGCTTGCGAGATTCGCGGTCTCCTTCGACGAGGCGAAGGGCGATTTCGTGGGCAAAGAAGCGCTGAAAAAGCAGGCGGCGGCGCAGGCGTGCTTCAAGGCGAAGGATTACAACCCCGAAGCGATGGCGGCGCTTCCGAAGCGCGTCCGCCCGATCGCGCTTCTGGACCGCGGCATCATGCGTCACGGCATGGAAGTGTACCGGAACGGCGAAATGATCGGCTGGATCACCAGCGGCACGATGATCCCGTACTTCATGACCGAAGGCGAAGGCGCGGACGTGAAGCTCCTTCCCGAAACCGGCAAGCGCGCAATCGGCATCTGCTACATCAGCTCCGACGTGCCGGTGAACGGCGAAGTCGAGGTCGACGTCCGCGGCAAGCGCCTGAAGGCGGTCATTCCGTCCAAGCACATCTCGAACAATGTCCCGCCCTATGCGGTGCCGGTCATTTATAAGCAAAAGTAAACCAAAAATCATTTCAGGAGGATAGTATCATGACGATCAAACCCGAATTACAGTACAGCAAGGACCACGAGTGGGTCAAGGAAGAAGACGGTCTCTTTGTGATCGGTATCTCCGATTTCGCGCAGGACGCGCTGGGCGATCTCGTTTTCGTGAACCTGCCGGAAGTCGGCGACGCGGTCACCGCGGGTGAAGCGTTCGGCGACGTCGAATCCGTCAAAGCGGTAAGCGATCTGCTTTCTCCGGTCTCCGGCACCGTTGCCGAGATCAACGAGGAGCTCCTCGACGCGCCCGAAAAGCTGAACGAGGATCCCTACGGCGCATGGATCATCAAGGTGAGCGACGTTTCCGCGACCGAAGAGCTTCTGGACGCGGCGGCTTACGAAGCATTCTGCGCGGAGGCATAAAGCATGGGAAGCTACGTTCCTTCCACCGAGGAACAGCGCCGGGAAATGCTGAATGCGATCGGGCTTTCGGATTACCGTGAGCTCTATCGCGACGTGCCGGAAAGCATGATCCTGAACCGCCCGCTCGATTTGCCGGAAGGCAAGAGCGAAATGGAGGTTCGCAGCGCGCTTCAGAAAATGGCGGCGGAGAACACCGTCTTTCCGACCGTGCTTCGCGGCGCGGGCGCGTACGATCATTACATTCCCTCGATCGTGAAGTATATCCCCGCAAAGGAAGAGTTCCTCACCGCATACACGCCCTATCAGGCGGAGATCAGCCAGGGCGTTCTGCAGTCGATCTTCGAGTATCAGACGATGATCGCGGAACTGACCGGCATGGACGCGTCCAACGCGTCCGTGTACGACGGCGCGACCGCAGCGGCGGAAGCCGCCGCCATGTGCCGCGACCGCAAGCGCCGCGTGACGCTGATTTCGGCGACGACGCATCCGGACGTGATCAACACCGTCCGCACCTACTGCTACGGCACCAACGACGAGCTGGTCGTGGTTCCTATGAAGGACGGCAGAACCGACAAGGACGCTTTGAAGGCGCTTCTGAACGAGGGTGTCGCGTCGTTCTATGTGCAGCAACCGAACTTCTACGGTCTGTTTGAGGACGCCGACGAGCTCGGCGAGATCGTCCATGCGGCGGGCGCGATGTTCGTGATGGGATGCAACCCCATTGCGCTCGCGATCATGAAGACGCCGAAGGATTCCGGCGCGGACGTCGCAGTCGGCGAAGGTCAGCCGCTGGGCATGCCGATCGGTTTCGGCGGTCCGTACCTCGGCTTCATGGCGACGACCATGAAGAACATCCGGAAGCTCCCCGGCCGTATCGTCGGCGAAACGACGGATCACGACGGCAACCGTGCCTATGTGCTTTCGCTACAGGCGCGCGAGCAGCACATCCGCCGCGAAAAGGCGAGCTCCAATATCTGCTCGAACGAGGCGCTGTGCGCGCTGACCGCAGGTCTTTACATGGCGACGATGGGCCCCGACGGCATGGCGGAGGTCGCAAACCAGTGCATGGCGAAAGCGCATTACCTTGCAGGCGAGCTTTGTAAGCTCGACGGCGTGAAGCTGCGCTATGAGGGCGCGTTCTTCCATGAGTTCCTGCTCGACATGCCGAAGTGCAAAGAGATCGAGCATGCGCTGATGCAGAAGGGCATCCTTTCCGGTCTTCCCTACGAAGACGGCATGCTCTGGTGCGTCACCGAGAAGGCCGCAAAGGAAACGCTCGACGAGGTCGTTTCCGTCGTGAAGGAGGTGCTCGCATGAAGCTGATTTTTGAAAAGAGCGTCAAAGGACGCAAATGCGATATCCTGCCGAAGTGCGACGTTCCGGCGATCGAGCTTCCCGAAGGACTGAAGCGCGAAGTCGCGCCGCGGCTTCCCGAAATGAGCGAGACCGACGTTTCCCGCCACTATACCGAGCTCAACAAGCAGGTGCACGGCGTGAACTGCGGCTTCTATCCGCTCGGTTCCTGCACCATGAAGTACAATCCGCGCATCGACGAGGAAGCGGCGTCGATGGATGGCTTTACGAACGTCCATCCGCTCGCACCGAAATCCACGGTCCGCGGCGCTCTCGAAGTGCTCGATACGCTGCGCGCGGATCTCTGCGAGATCACCGGCATGGACGGCATGACCTTCCAGCCCGCGGCGGGCGCGCACGGTGAATTCACCGGCGTGCTGCTCATCAAGCAGTATCACGATTCGCATAACGACCGGAAGCGCACCAAGATCATCGTGCCGGACTCCGCGCACGGAACCAACCCCGCAACGGCGGCGATGTGCGGCTATCAGGTCGTGAACATCCCCTCCGCGCCGAACGGCTGCGTCGATCTCGAGGAGCTCAAAAAGGTCCTCGGCGACGATATCGCGGGACTCATGCTGACGAACCCGAACACGGTCGGCATCTTTGACGAGAACATTCTCGAGATCACGAAGCTCGTGCACGAGGCGGGCGGTCTGTGCTACTACGACGGCGCAAACCTGAACGCGATCATGGGCGTCGTGCGTCCCGGCGACATGGGCTTCGACTGCGTGCATCTGAACCTCCACAAGACGTTCGCCACCCCGCACGGCGGCGGCGGTCCCGGCGCAGGCGCGGTCGGCTGCAAGGAATTCTTAAAGCCGTTCCTGCCGCACTCGGCGCTCATGGACCGTCCGAACCGGATCCAGGTCCGCGCGTTCATGGGCAACTTCCTCGTGTGCGTCCGCGCGCTCGCGTATGTGATGACGCTCGGCCGCGAGGGCATCCCCGAGGCGTCGACCAACGCGGTGCTGAACGCGAACTACCTGATGCAAAAGATCAAGGGCACGTTTACGCCCGCGTTCGACCGCATCTGTATGCACGAGTTCGTGCTCGATCTGTCGCAGTACGAGAAGGAAACCGGCGTTTCCGCGCTCGACGTGGCGAAATCGCTGATCGACTACGGTATGCATCCGCCGACAATGTACTTCCCGCTGATCGTGCACGAAGCGCTGATGCTCGAGCCGACCGAAACGGAAAGCATCGAAACGCTCGACTGGGCGGCGGAAGTCTTCCGCAAGCTCTACGAGCTCGGCAAGACCGATCCG
>JAFRUN010000055.1 GCA_017438865.1 Clostridia bacterium | reverse complement strand
GTTCTTCGGATCCTTCGGACGCGTTTTCGTCATCTTCGTATAGACCGTGTCGTAGCTCATATTGAGGTACATCGACAGGATCGACGCGATGCGCTCGCGGTCGGATTCCTGGATGTTCTGCGGGTTCAGACAGATCTGATATGTGGTATAGGACGACGCGAGCGTCGTGCCGTTGCGGTCGAGGATGCGCCCGCGCTCCGCCTTCAGGGAGGTCACGCGCGTCCACTGGCTCATCGCCTTCTTCGTCCACTCCTTGCCGTGGATGATCGAGGCGTCGAACAGTTTTCCGATGATCAGCAAAAAGCCGATGCCGGCGATCAGCATGGCGAACAGCAGTTTTCTTTTGTGCGGCCCGATCCGGGTTTTCGGCGCGGCGGCGCGTCCGGACCTCGTTCCGGGACGCCGTGCCCGCCTGCGGCGCGAATCAAATATACTCATGGCTGCGCTCCGTCCGGCGCGGGGGTGTCCGGCGCAGACGTCGAAGGAACGGCTGAATCCGTTCCGCCGCCTGCGGCGCCCCTGTACCAGTTCATCGTCATGCCGAGCCCGCGGCAGACGTCGTTGATCGTCGCAAAGTCGTTCATGGAGCTCTGCGTCTTTCGGATCTGCGAGATCTGGTCGTTGTAGGATTCGATCTCTTTGTTGACGGAAGCGGTATTGCTGATAATCTGCGCGTATTCCGCAGCGCCGAACAGCCCGAACAGCGCCGTCGCCGCGATCACGAACACCGACAGCAGGATCAGGATCTTGCTCGTCGTGGTAAGCCGCAGCTCCCTCGTCTCGCGCCGCCTTGCGCGCGCTTCGCGCGTGGGCTGCGGACGGATCGGCATCGTCGAGTCCTCTAAGATCGGCGTCGGATTGCCCGTTTTGTTCGGCGAATAGAGCCGTGTTTTTGCGTTTCTGCCCTTCGGCCGTTCTTCATCGAACTGAACGTCCATACCGCTCCTCCTTTCTACATCAATATGATCCCGCGCCGGGATCCATGCGCACGATCGCGCGCAGCTTTGCGCTCGTCGCGCGCGGGTTTTCCTTCTGTTCCGTTTCCGACGCGACCAGCGGATGGCGCGTCAGGACCTTTGCGGTGGGTTTTTTGCCGCAGATGCACACCGGCGCCGATTTCGGGCAGGTGCAGGGATTCTCGAACGAGCGGAACGCGTTTTTCACGATCCGGTCCTCCAGCGAATGGAAGGTCAGAACCGCAAGCCGTCCGCCCGGATTCAGCAGATCGTGCGCATTGCGGATCGCTTCGTCCAGACCGTCGAGCTCGCCGTTCACCGCGATGCGGATTGCCTGGAAGCACCGCCGTGCCGGATGCTGCGGCTCGCTTTTGAATTTCGCCGGGATCGCGCTTTTGATGAGCTCCGCAAGCTCCGTCGTCGTTTCGATCGGCCGTTCCGCCCGCCGTTCGGCGATGCGCCGCGCGATCCTTGCGGAAAACTTCTCCTCGCCGTACTCGTAAAAGATCTCGCGGAGCTTCTCCTCCGGCCATTCGTTCACGACGGTTTTCGCCGTGAGCGGCGCGCTCTGATCCATGCGCATATCCAAGGGCGCTTCCGCCTTGTAGGAGAAGCCGCGTTCGCGTGCGTCGAGCTGGTGCGAGCTGACGCCGAGATCCAGAAGAATGCCGTCGACCTTGCAAACGCCGCGCGCGGCAAGCAGCGATTTCATGTCGAAGAAGTTGCCCTTGATCGCGGTAAACCGGTCGCCGAAGCGCGCAAGCCGCGCGCCCGCCGCTTCGAGCGCTTCATCGTCGCGGTCGATGCCGAAGAGCCGTCCGGTTTCCGGCATGGTGGAAAGCACCGCTTCCGCGTGTCCGCCGCCGCCGAGCGTGCCGTCGACGAAGATCCCGCCGCGGGAGGGATCGAGAAGCTCCAGCACTTCCGAAACCATGATCGGCACATGATGAAATCCGGTCTCCATGCGGCTCCTTTCTTCGTAACGGTATACTTCCACATATATATACATCGTAGATTATACACCAAACCGCCGTCCTTGTCACCCCATAATTGCGTCCGAAAAGCAAATTTTCCATGAAATATGAATAATACGTTAAAAACAACCCAAAATCCACCTAAGGCACAAGATGTTGTGGTATAATTGCACGAACCTGATTTCGGAGGATATATATGGAAGAGTATTCCGTCAAGAATATAACCGTCATGGAAGGGCTGGACGCGGTCAGAATGCGTCCCGGCATGTATATCGGCTCGACCGGTCTGCCGGGGCTGCACCACCTTCTCTGGGAGATCGTGGACAACGCGATCGACGAGGCGGCGAACGGCTATGCGGACGAGATCACCGTCACGCTGCACCGCGACCATTCGGTGACCGTCACCGACAACGGACGCGGCATTCCCACCGGCATCCATGAAAAACTCGGCGTCTCCGGCGTCGAGGTCGTCTTTACGCAGCTGCACGCCGGCGGCAAGTTCGGCAACGCGGCGTATTCTTATTCCGGCGGTCTGCACGGCGTGGGCGCTTCGGTCGTCAACGCGCTGTCGCGCCGGCTCTCGGTGGAGGTCTATCACGAAAACCGCGCCTATAAGATGGAATTCGAGAGCGTGGAAAACGCCGAGGGCAAGATCGTTTCCGGCAAGCCGAAATATCCGCTGACCGAGATCGGCCGCACGCGGAAGCAGGGCACGGTCGTGACGTTTTTGCCGGACGACCGCGTGTTCGAGACGATCGATATGCAGTACTCGGTGGTGATGAAGCGGCTCCGCGAGCTTGCGTACCTGAACCGGGGATTGAAGCTCGTGCTCGACGATCAGCGCGAAAAGCAGCATCACGCCGAGTTCCGATTTGAGGGCGGACTTTCTGACTTCGTGCGCTACATTCAGGAGGACAAGACCGCGCTGTACGATCCGCCGATCCATTTGAAGGGCGAATCGAACGGCATCGTGGTCGAAGCCGCGATCCTGCACAACGACGAGTACGCCGAAACGATCGCATCGTACGTCAACAACATTCCGACCACCGAGGGCGGCACGCACGAGACCGGCTTCAAGGCGGCGATCACGAAGATCTTCAACGACTACTGCCGCAAAAACGGCATCCTGAAGGACAAGGATCCGTCGCTCGCGGGCGAGGATTTCCGCGAGGGCATGACGGCGGTGCTGTCTTTGAAGATGCGCAGCGTGCAGTTCGAGGGGCAGACCAAGACGAAGCTCGGCAACACCGAGGCGCGTCCCGCGGTGGAGGCGGTGCTGAACCAGACGCTCGTGCCGTGGCTCGAAAACCTCAAGAACGCGAACACGGCGAACCTGATCGCGGAAAAGGCGGTGAAGGCGGCGAAGGCGAGAAGCGCGGCGCGCAAGGCGAAGGAAAACGCGCGCGAAAAGAGCAAGCTGGAAAACGCGCCGCTCGTCGGAAAACTTTCCAGCTGCACCGGACGCGATTATTCCGTCAACGAGCTGTTCATCGTGGAGGGCGACTCCGCGGGCGGCAGCGCGAAACAGGGCCGCGACCGCAGATTCCAGGCGATCCTGCCGCTGCGCGGCAAGCCGCTGAACGTGGAAAAGAAGCGGCTCGAACAGGTTCTGCAGAACGACGAGTTCCGCTCGATCATCACCGCGCTCGGCACGGGCATCGGCGACGATTTCGACATCTCCTCGCTGAAATACAACAAGATCATCATCCTCGCCGACGCGGACCAGGACGGCGCGCACATCCGCGCGATCCTTCTGACCTTCTTCTACCGCTACATGCGTCCGCTGATCACCGAAGGGCACGTTTTCATCGGCATGGCGCCGCTGTACCGCGTGCAGAAGGCGAACCAGCCGCCGGTCTACTGCTACGACGATCCGGCGCTGAAGGCGGCGATGCGGAATATTTCCGGCAAAAACTACACCCTGCAGCGCTACAAAGGGCTCGGCGAAATGAACCCCGAGCAGCTCTGGGAGACGACGATGAACCCGCAGGGCAGGCGGCTCACGCGCGTCACCATCGAGGACGCGGCGGAGGTCGAGCACCTCGTGACCGTGCTGATGGGCGACAAGGTGCAGTCGCGCAAGGAGTACATCTTCGAGTACGCGGACTTCAACCGTTCGAGCGCCGTGTTTGAAAAGATCAAGGAGTAAGCCATGGCAAAGACAACGATCCCGACCTTACCCGAAACCATACTGAATAAGAGCATGGACGAGGTCATGCACGATTCGATGATGCCCTATGCGGAGCACGTCATTCTGGAACGCGCTCTGCCGCGCGTCGAAGACGGTCTGAAGCCCGTGCAGCGCCGCATCCTCTATACCATGATGGAGCTGGGGCTCTCCCCCGACAAGCCGCACCGCAAGAGCGCGCGCATCGTCGGCGACTGCCTCGGCAAATACCACCCGCACGGCGATTCTTCCGTGTACGACGCGATGGTGCGCATGGCGCAGCCGTTCAACATGGGCGTCACGCTCGTCGACGGACACGGCAACTTCGGCTCGGTCGACGGCGACTCGGCGGCGGCGATGCGCTACACCGAAGCGCGCATGACCGACGCCGCGCTGCTGCTGCTCAAGGACATCGACAAGGACACCGTCGACTTCACATGGAACTTCGACGACACGCTGAAGGAGCCGACGCTGCTGCCCGGCAGATTCCCGAATCTGCTGGTCAACGGCGCGAACGGCATCGCGGTCGGTCTGGCGACCTCGATCCCGCCGCACAATCCGGCGGAGGCGATCGACGCGGTCATCGCCGTGCTCGACAACCCGCGCATCAAGATCGCCGATCTGATGAAGATCATGCCCGCGCCCGACTTTCCGACCGGCGGGTTCCTGCTCGACTCCCCCGAGATCGCGCAAAGCTACGAGACCGGCCGCGGCAAGCTGACCATGCGCGCGCGCACGCACTTTGAGGAGGTCAAGAACGGCAAGACGCGCATCGTCGTCGACGAGTTCCCGTACCAGATCAACAAGGCGGCGTGCCTCTCGAAGATCCTCGAGATCACGCAGGAGAAGAAGGCAATGTTCGCCGCCGTTTCCGATATCCGCGACGAGTCCGACCGCATGGGCACGCGCGCCGTCATCGAGATCAGGAAGGACGGCGATCCCGAGCGGATCCTGCAGCTTTTGTTCAAATACTCCGACCTGCAATGCACGTTCGGCGCGAACTATGTGGCGATCGCCGACGGCAAGCCGCAGCAGCTCAATCTCAAGCAGATCATCGAGTACTATGTGCGCCATCAGCGCGCGGTCGTCACGCGCCGCACGAAGACCGAGCTGGAGATCGCAAGAAAGCGCTGTCACATCCTGGAAGGGCTCATGGTCGCGGTCAACAACCTCGACCGCGTGATCAAGCTGATCCGTGCGAGCAAATCGCCGAAGGAAGCGCGCGAGGGACTGATGCGGACGTTCTCGCTCACCGAGATCCAGGCGCAGGCGATCCTCGATCTGCGGCTGCAGAAGCTGACGAACCTCGAGCTGCTCGCGATCGAAAAGGAATACCGCGACGTGAAAAAGCTGATCGCCGAGCTCGAAGCGATCCTCGCTTCCGACACCAAGCTGGTGCATCTGATCAAGAAGGAGCTCACCGAGGTCAAGAAGCTGTTCGACGGCAAGCGCAGAACGCAGATCATCTCCGCCGACGCCGAGGTCGAAGCCCCGGGCGCCGAGCCGGAAACGGTCGAGGAAACGGTCGTCGCGGTCTGCGCCGACCTGAAGATCCGCAAGTGCCCGAAAAAGCAGTTTAATCTCAGTCAGATCCGCGCCGACAAGCCGGAGCGCATCCTTGAAGTCAACAGCAACGAAAGCATCCGCCTGTTCACGAACCGCGGCGCGATGCTGAACCTCAAAGTAAGCGATATCCCCGAAACGCGTCCCGCGGCGCGGGCGGCGAACCTCGTGAGCATCGTCGAGCTCGAAAAGGGCGAAACGGTCGTCGGCGCGTTCCCGGACCGCGACGAGGGCAGCTATCTGTTCTGCACGACCGGCGGCATGGTGAAGCGCAGCAAAGCCGCGGACTACCGTGTGCGCGGCAGACGCACCGCCGCGCTGAATCTTCGTGAAAAGGACGCGCTTTTGGGCGCGTACCCGATGCCCACGATGGACATCCTGCTCGTCACCGAACAGGGCATGTGCATCCGTTTCGCCGCCGATTCCGTGCCGGAGACCGGGCGCGCCGCGGCGGGCGTCATCGGCATCAAGCTGGAGCCGAAGGACCGCGTCTGCGCGTGTATGCCGGTCGGCGACGAGGGCGAGCTGATCGTGCTCTCCGACCGCGGCTTCGGCAAACGCAGCTTCCTCTTCGACTACGAACAGCAGGGCAGAAACGGCAAGGGCGTGAAGACGTTCGACTTTCGCAAGAACGGCAGCAACGGCACGCGCATCGCCTATGCCGGCACGGTACAGGCGCCGTTCACGCTGATCGTCGAACAGCGGCACGGCACGAAAACGCCGATCGACACCGAGCAGATCCACATCGAACCGAAGGCCTCGAAGGGCGAAATGCTCCTTGCGGTCGTGCTCGACGACGACGTGGTCGGCGCGTACCGCAGCGACGAATAATACGGCAGAATGAAAAAGCACCCGGTTTTTCCGGGTGCTTTTTGCGTGCGTCTGAATTATGCCTTGCGCGTGCCGCAGTTGAAGCAGAACAGCGAGTTTTCCTCGTTTTCCGTGCCGCAGCTCCGGCAGATCCACGTCTTGGGCTTCGCGGGTTCTGCGGGAACGACGGGCGCCGCCGGTTCCGCCTTGCACGCGGGCGCCGCCGGAGCCGCGCTCAGCTTTGCAAGGATCTGCTGGTTCGTCCTGCGGTTGATCTCCGTGTCCTCGATGAGCTGTCCGAGACCGTACATGAAGAAGGAGCCGATCCAGGATACGAGGAAGCCGACGCCTGCAACCAGAATGAAGATACCGAGCCCTGCAAAGAAGCCCGCCGCACCGCTCGAATGACGGTACGAACCGCAGCTTTCCGCCGTCGCGACGCCGGCGCCGATCGCCGCAACCAGCGCGGAGATCGCCCAAACGATGACCGAAATGATAAAGATGACTTTTGCAAGACCTTTGATCTTGCCGCCGATGTTTCTGAACATAGTCTCTCCCCTTTCTGTTTTTCGGTCCTATTGTATCGTTTTTTGTATATTCTGTCAATTATCTCCCGATCTGAAAACAAAAAAACCTCCGAAGCGGTCTTGTGTCGGATTCTTACTTCGTAACCTTTGTGCCGCTTTCGCCGCGCAGCGCCGCCGCCGCGTTTTCGAGCGACGCGATGATCGCTTCGCCGCCGGTTTTGGCAAAGCTCATCGCCGCCTGCACCTTCGGGAGCATGGAACCGGGCGCGAAGTGCCCCTCCTTGCAGTACTGCTCCGCTTCCGCGCAGGTCATGTGCTCCAGCGACTGCTGGTTCGGCTTGCCCCAGTTGATCGCAACGCGGTCGACCGCGGTGAGGATGACGAGCGCATCCGCCTTGACGAGCTCGGCGAGCTTCGCGGACGCAAAGTCCTTGTCGATGACGGCGGGAACGCCGAGGAGCTTCCCTTCCTTTTCAATGACGGGGATGCCGCCGCCGCCCACGGTGATCACGACGTGTCCCGCGTCGATCAGCGTGTTGACCATTTCCTTTTCCACGACGTCGACGGGCTTCGGGCTCGGCACGACCTGCCGGTAGCCGCGTCCCGCGTCCTCGATCATGGTGTACCCCTTCTCCGCCGCGATCCTGTCCGCTTCCTCTTTGGAATAGAACGCGCCGATCGGCTTGGTGGGATGCTGAAACGCCGGATCGTTTTCGTCGACGAGCACCTGCGTGACGACGGTCGCAACGGACTTTCTGATGCCGCGCGCCGAAAGCTCGTTCTGAATGCTGTTCTGCAGATGATAGCCGATATAGCCCTGGCTCATGGCGCCGCACTCCGGGAACGGCATGTCGGATTTGATCGCCCCGGCGTTCGCCGCGGTGGACATGGCGAGGTTGATCATGCCGACCTGCGGGCCGTTGCCGTGCGCGATGACGACCTGGTTGCCCGCCTCGATGAGGTCGACGATGGGCTTTGCGGTCTCGGTGACGAGCTTGAGCTGTTCATACGGCGTGTTGCCCAGCGCGTTTCCGCCGAGGGCGATGACGAGTTTCTTCATGTGTAATCCTCCTATCGTGCTTTGCACGCACTGTACCGCTACCATTATAGGGTGCGGGACGCCGAATGTCAACGAAACCGCGCGGAATATATCGTTGCATTCCGCGTGAAGATACGGTACAATATCGGGTATGGAATACTTCAATACTTCTTTTCAGATCGTCATGCCGCTGGTGCTGATGATGGCGACCGGGTTCCTTCTGCGCCGCGTCGGCGTCGTCACCGAGGACGCGCTGCGCGTCGTGAACCGCATCGTGTATTACGTCGGCATTCCGACGCTGGTGTTCTACAGCGTCGTCACCGACCGCACGCCCGCGCGCTGGCAGTACGCGCTCTGGGTGGCGGGCACGATCCTTGTCGCCTTTGTCCTTTCCGTACTGCTTGCCCGCCTGCTCACCAGGGATCCCGCGCGGCGCGGTACGGTCACGCAGGGCGCGTTCCGCAGCAACGACGGCGTCTTCGGACTTGCCGTTGCGGCGGCGCTGTTCGGCGAAAACAACACCGGCACGATGGCGTTCACGCTGGTCGTTTCGGCGTCGATGTTCGGGATCTTCGGCGTGCTTGCCTATGAGCTGAACCGCGGCGGAACCATCCGCGTCGGCAGACTGCTGCTGAACACGCTGAAAAATCCGATCCTCATCTCCGCGCTGCTCGCATTCGTCGTGCGGTTTACGGGGCTTGCGCTGCCCTCCGTGATCCTGAAGCCGATCGAGTATTTCAAGCATATGTGCACGCCTTTGGGCTTTCTGGTGCTCGGCGGGCTGCTGTCGTTCAGATCGCTGAGGGCGGACTGGAAGACCGTGACCGTGATCAGCGTCGTAAAGCTCGTCGCGATGCCCGTGCTGTTCTGCTCGATCGCGTACTTTCTCGGCGGGATCCGCGGTGCGGAGCTCGGCTCGCTGTTCATCGTGTTCGCTTCGCCGGTCGCAATGTCGTGCCTGCCGATGGCTTCGGAGCTCGGCGGCGACGTGAAGCTCGCGGGCGAGCTGATCGCCGTGACGACCGTGCTGTCGCTTCTGACCTTCTTCCTGTATCTCACATTCTTCGGAGGCATTCTCGTATGACCGAACGGCTTTACCTTTCCGACAGTATGCTTGCCGCGTTCGACGCGACCGTCGTTTCCTGCGAACCGCACGGGAACGGATACCTCATCGAGCTCGACCGGAGCGCCTTCTTCCCGAACAAGGGCGGGCAGCCCTGCGACACGGGCACGATCGGCGGCGCCGCCGTTTCGGACGTGAACGAGGACGGCGAACGGCTTCTGCATTTTGCGGACCGCGCGATCCCCGTCGGAACAAAGGTGCGCGGCGCGATCGACTTTGCGCGGCGGTTCGACATCATGCAGCAGCATACCGGCGAGCATCTTCTGTCCTACTGCGCGTGGCATCTTTACGGCGCGCAGAACGTGGGCTTCCATTGCGCTTTGACCTACGCGACGCTCGACCTCGACAAGCCGGTCGGGCACGACGGGATCACGGAGATCGAGAACCTTGCAAACCGGCTCGCCGCCGAAAACGCGGCGGTCACGGCGACGATCTACGAAACCGAAGAGGCCCTGAAGGGCATTCCGCTCCGCAAGCACGCGGAGGGGCTGACCGTGCCGATCCGCATCGTCACGATCGAGGGCAGCGACGCCTGCACCTGCTGCGCGCCGCATGTGAAGCGCACCGGCGAGATCGGGCAGCTCAAGATCGTCGAGGCGATCCCCTATAAGGGCGGCACGCGCTGCACGTTCCTGTGCGGCATGCGCGCGCTTTCCCACGCGCAGACCATGCAGGATGCGGTGACGGCGATCGCTTTGCGGTTCTCCACGTCGCGCGATCAGGCGGAGGCGGCGGTACAGAAGCAGGCGGACGAGCTTTCCGAAACCAAAAAAGCGCTCCGGCAGGCATACGCCGCGCTGGACGAATACCTTGCGAAATCGCTCAAAGCCGAAGCCGAGGACGTAAACGGCGTGAAGCTGATCGTGAAGATGCTCGAAAGCGTGGACGCAAAACGGCTCCGCGCGATCGCGGGCGCGACGATGACCGACCGGGCGCTCTCCGTGCTGTTTTCCGACACAGGCGATCGCGTGTCCTATCTGCTCGCCTCGAACGGGATCAAGGCGGACACGGGCGTATTGATCGCGGCGGTCAACGCGGCGTTTGCCGGAAACGGCGGCGGACGCGGCACGCTGGCGCAGGGCAGCGCGAAAAAAACCGCGGGCGCGGCGGAAACGGTCGAAGTTCTCCGGACGTATTTCCGAAACGTGCTTCTGCACGGCTGAATCGCACTTTTGCAAACGGAAGCGGGAGATTTCCCGTTTCTTTTTCTTTTTCCGACTTCTTTTAACATATCTGTTGCGGATTGTTCATAAAATAGGCACACTTTGCTTGCATTCGCACGCTATACTGATAGTATCCGAAGTTATACGGCAAAGGAGAGCCCGCGATGAAACCGAACGGAACCAAACGCATCAAAGCGCGCGTCGCATATTTTGCGGCCGGCGTTTTTGCCGCGCTGCTGATCGGCTGTGCGGCGACGGCGGGCTCGCACGGATCGGGGATCGACAACGTTCTTCTGGAGCTTCCCGAAAACATCGTGGACGACGTTGCCTATCAGATTCCCGCGACGCCCGTGCAGGCGCTTGTGACGTCCGATCCCTCGCTCGTCACGCCGGAGCCGTCCTTTGCGCCCACGCCCACCCCCTCTCCCACGCCGACGCCTTCCCCGACGCCCACGCCGTCGCGACATCCCTTAAACGGCGATACGCTTCTTGCCGGCGACGAGGAGCCGATCGTTCTGGATATTCAGATCCGTCTGATGGAGCTGGACTATCTGGACTTCGAGCAGCCGGACGACGAGTATTCCGAGGGCACCGCGGACGCCGTGCGCGCGTTCCAGGTGCGGAACGGTCTGCACGCAAACGGCATCTGCGACGCGGAGACCTTTGAAAAGCTGTTCGACAAGAACGCGCTGACCTACGCCATGGTGCGCGGCTCGACCGGCGACGACGTGGAGCTTGCGAAGGAACGCCTGATCGAGCTCGGCTATCTCGAGGGCACGCCGTTCGGCGAATACGACGAAGAGACCGAGGCGGCGGTAAAGCGCTTCCGTCAAAAGAACAAGCTGAAGGCGGACGTCATCATCGACAACGAAGCGTTCGAGGTGCTGCTCGGCGAGAATACCGTCCCCAATTTCTATGCGCTCGGCGAAAAGGACGACGTCATCAAGGTCTGCCAGGAGCAGCTGTTCGCGCTCGGATATCTCACCGTGCTGCCGAGCGGCGAGTTCGACAGGCAGACGCAGTGCGCGGTACGCCGCTATCAGGAGCAGAACGGTCTCGTCGTGGACGGCTGCCTCGGATTGTCGACCGTTGCGCTTTTAAAGACCGGCGGCGAATCGTTCGTGTTCAACGTCGGCGCCGAGGGCACGGACGTGCTGCAGATCCAGCGGCGGCTTGCGCATTTCGGATATCTTACCAAGGGACAGATCACCGGGTACTACGGCGACAAGACCAAAGACGCGGTCAAGTCCTTCCAGCTTCGCAACGATCTGGAAAACGACGGGACCGTGAACCCGGAGACGATGGAGCGGCTTCTGAACGAGGACGCGAAGCACGCGCCGGCAACGCCGAAGCCCGCGACGCCGAAGCCCACGAAAAAGCCGACGACGACCAAGAAGCCCGGCTCCACGGCAAAGACGACCAAGAAGCCCGGCTCCACGCCGAAGCCGACCGCAACGCCGAAGCCCGGCGGCAGCACGATCAATTACGGGCAGGGCAAGGAAGCGTTCATCGCGATCGCGGAAAGCAAGCTCGGCTGCAAGTATGTGCGCGGCGCGAAGGGCCCGAACCAGTTCGACTGCTCCGGCTTCGTTTACTGGTGCCTGAATCAGGCGGGCGTCAAGCAGAGCTACATGACGAGCATCGCCTGGCGAAGCTGTACGAAATATATGCGCATCACGTCGATGAGCCAGATCAAGCGCGGCGACGTGATGGTGTTCAAGGGCTCGTCGATGGCGACCGGTCACGTCGGGATCTACCTCGGAAACGGCAAGATGATCGACGCGTCCTCCTCGAAGGGAAAGGTCCGCATCACGAGCAGCATCCTTTCCAGCAAATACTGGAAGGAACACTTCCTGATGGCATACCGTATCTGGAGTTGATACTTGCCAAACCGGAAAAGTGTGATATACTGAAGAAAAACGGGAAAAGGAGATACACATATGTCGTTGAAGGAAAGCTGGAAGAAGGTCGGACAGGATTTCGGCGAGCTCGGCAAGGACCTCGGCAGCAGCATCGTGAAGTCCGTCAAGACCGGCGCAAAGGCGGTTTCGGACTGGGCGGATAAGGAAGATCAGAAAAAAGAAGAAGAGAAAGCGGACGTTGTGATCGAACCGGAAAAGAAAGAATAATCATCAACAATCAAAGAGCCCTGCAGAAGCAGGGCTCTTTTTCTTTTGAATCTTACGCGCGAAGCAGCGCGACCGCAACGTCGTTGACGTTCGTGCCGGTGGGGCCCGTCATGATCAGCCCGCCGGTCTTTTCGAGCGCATGGTACGCGTCGTTGTTGTTCAGCACGTCGTCCACGGTGAGCCCTTGTTCTTTGAGCTCTGCAACGGTATCGCCGTCGGTGTAGCCGCCCGCGGCGTCGGTCGGTCCGTCGGTGCCGTCGCTGCCCACCGAGAAGACGGCTGCGTTTTTCATGCCCGCGATCCCGGCTGCGGCGGCAAGCGCCAGTTCCTGATTGCGTCCGCCCAGTCCCTTGCCGATGAGCTTGACCACCGTTTCGCCGCCCGCGATGAACGCAAGCGACTCGCCGTCGAAGGCATGCGTTTTCAGAATCGTCGCAAGGAAGCTGCCCGCCTCCTTTGCCTGACAGCAGAGCTGATCCGTGAGCAGCACCGGCGTGTAGCCGAGCTGCATGCACGTCTTTGCCGCAGCGGCGCACAGTTCGCGCACGCTGCCGTTGATCTGCGATCGCACGTTATTGAGCACCTTCGGCGTTTCCACATCCAGAAGCGCGCGCGCCGCATCCGACATTTTAAGACCGTATTTCTTTGCGATGCGCTGCGCATCCTCCGCCGTGGAGGAGTCGGGACAGGCGGGACCGGACGCGATCATGTCGAGCGGGTCGCCGAGGATGTCCGAAAGGATGACCGCTTCGACCCTTGCCGGCCAGCAGATCTGCGCGAACCGTCCGCCCTTGACCTGTGAAAGGCGCTTGCGGATGGTGTTGATTTCGGTGATGTCCGCGCCGCACGCCAAAAGCTGCCCGGTGATGTCCTGCAGTTCCGCTGCGGGTACCAGCGGCTTTTCAAACAGTGCGCTGCCGCCGCCGGAAAGCAGGAACAGAACGGTGTCCTGCTCGGAGAGGTCCGCAACGAGGTCAAGCGCCGCCTGTGTGCCCCTGAACGAGTTTTCATCCGGCACGGGGTGCCCCGCTTCGAAGCAGTCGAAATTGGCGATCGGTCCCATCACGTGTCCGTACTTGGTGACGACAACGCCCTTTTCGATCCGGCTTTTCAGCACGTCGGACGCGGCTTTTGCCATCTGCCACGCGGCCTTGCCCGCGGCGACCAGCAGAATGCGTCCCGGGAAATGCATCTTTTCCAGCGCACGCTGCACCGCGGCGTCCGGCTGCACGGCGGCGATCGCGTCTTTTACGATCCGATCCGCATGGGCACGAAGGTATTGATTCATGGGTTCCTCCCGTTAAAAAAGCGCGCTGCCGGGATCGACAGCGCGCCGTTTGCGTTTACCGGACAGATGATCACGGCTTGTCTGTCTGAAAAGGACCGGTTATTTGTCCAGCGTATCGGACATGGTGGCGACCATGACCGCCTTGATCGTGTGCATGCGGTTCTCCGCCTCGTCGAACACGACGCTGTGCTTCGAACGGAAGACCTCGTCGGAAACTTCCATCTCTTTGAGCCCGAAGCGATCGTAGATATCCTTGCCGACGCTTGTCTCGAGGTCGTGGAACGACGGCAGGCAGTGCTCGAAGATGACGTCCGGATTGCCGGTCTTCTTCAGCATGTCCATCGTCACGCGATACGGCTCCAGAAGACGGATGCGCTCTTCGAACTGCGCTTCCTCGCCCATGGATACCCAGACGTCGGTGTAGATGACGTCCGCGCCCTCGACCGCGTCGATCGAATCGGAAAGCTCGATTTGGCCTCCGGTCTCCTTGCAGAGCTCACGCATCTTGTTCACAAGCTCCTCGGACGGGAACAGCGCCTTCGGCGCGATGCCCACGAAGTGCATGCCCATCTTGGCGCAGCCGATCATCAGGGAGTTGCCCATGTTGTTGCGCGCGTCGCCGACGTACACGAACTTGACCTTGTTGAGCGGCTTTTTGACGTGCTCTTCGATCGTCATCCAGTCCGCAAGGACCTGCGTGGGATGATAGAGGTCCGTGAGGCCGTTCCACACCGGAACGCCGCTGTATTTGGCGAGCAGCTCGACGGTCTCCTGCTTGAAGCCGCGGAATTCGATGCCGTCATAGAATCTGCCGAGCACCTTTGCGGTGTCCTCAAGCGATTCCTTCTTGCCCATCTGGCTGTTGCTCAAAAACGTGACGTTCGCGCCCTCGTCGTAAGCCGCGGTCTCAAACGCGCAGCGGGTGCGGGTGCTGGTCTTCTCGAACAGCAGCACGACGTTCTTGTTCGCCATGCGCTTCGGGAAAATGCCCTGTTTCTTTTCGGCCTTGACCTGATGCGCCAGCTTCAAAAGCGCGCGGATCTCGTCGGGTGTGTAGTCGAGCAGCGTGAGAAAGTTTCTTCCCTGGAACATAATTGGTTTCCTTTCTGTATGTGATATTTTGGATTTCTTATCTGGTGACGGGTTCGCGCACGAACGGCATGCTCATGCAGCGCGGACCGCCGCGGCCGCGGGAAAGCTCCGCGGACGGGATCTCGTGGACCGTGATGCCGTTTTCTTTGAGGATGCGGTTCGTCACATAGTTGCGCGAATAGGTGACGACCTCGCCGGGCGCGACGCAAAGCGTGTTCGCGCCGTCGTTCCACTGCTCGCGCGCCGCGTCGATCTCGCTTGCGCCGCCGCATTCGATGAAGCGGACCTTCCGCTCCAGCGCGTCGGAGAAGACCTCGACGAGCGGACGCGTCTCCTCCTCGATCTTCAGCCGCTGTCCGTCGGGCTTCGTAAGCCGGAACGCGCGCATCGTGCGCAGAATGTTCGGATGCACGACGAACGAATCGACGTCGACCATCGTCATGACGGTGTCGAGATGCATGAACGCGCGCACCTTGGGGATGTCGACCGCGAGGACCGCGCGGATGCCGGTGCGCTCGCCGATCAGGCGGTTCGCCGCCAGCTCCACCGCCTGCGCGCTGGTGCGCTGCGACATGCCGAACGCCACGGTCCTGTCCGAAAGCACGAGACAGTCGCCGCCCTCGAGCGAATGGACGTCGGTGCGGTCGTGATACTTCGGCACCCATTTATAGACCGGATGATATTTGAAGATGTACTTCGCGAACAGCGTTTCGCGGCGCCGGACCTCGTTCGCCATGCGCGAGATCAGCACGCCGTCGCCGACGTTCATGAACGGATCGCGCGTGAAATAGAGGTTCGGCATGGGATCGACGTAGAACGGATACTTGTCGTCCGTGTAGTCGACCAGATGCCGCTTTTCGACCTTCGGGATGTCGCTCTTGCGGACGCCGCCCGCCAGCACCTGGATCAGCCGGTCCAGCGGCAGCGAAGAAAGGTATTCGTTGACCGCCTGTTCGGCGCCCTCCGTCGCGATGTTCGCTTCGCGGATGTACTCCCAGATCAGCTCGTCCTTGGCGTTCGCCGCTTCGACCGCCTCCTTGAGCAGCGTCGTGAGATACAGGACCTCGACGCCGCAGTCGCGCAGCGTCTGCGCGAACTGATCGTGCTCCACCTTTGCGTGAACGAGATACGGAATGTCGTCGAAGAGCTGCCGCGCAAGGTAATCGGGCATCAGGTTTTCCAGCTCCGCGCCCGGGCAGTGCAGCATGACCGTCTTCAGTTTTCCTACCTCGGACCGCACGCAGATCGGTTTGTTCATCAGTTTCCTCCTTCTGAGGCCGAATCGGGATGCAGGTATGCGAAGATACCCTCGTAGATCCCAACAGCCATCTTATCCTGAAAAGCGTTGTTCGTCAAGAGCAAGTCGTCCGTTTCATTACTCAGATGTCCCATTTCGATGCAAATGATCGGTCGCGTACACCAGTTGAACGCCGTTTGCGTGGCGGTATACACGATGCCGTTGCCTTTTCGCGTCGGCAGCCCGGTCGACGCGCAGTAGTGTTCGAGGATCGTCGTCGCCGCGCGCGCGTTTTCGCTGAAAAACGACGTGCGCTCCCTGGTCGGCAGCAGCATGAACGCGCCGCGAATGCTCGTGTCGTCCGTGCCGTTGCAGTACAGAAGGATCGCAAGATCGACCTGCTGCTCGTTGAAGAACTCCGCGCGCGAACGGTTCGAAAAGTTTACATTGTTCGTCGTGCGCGTGATCACCACCGTCGCGCCGTTCTGTTCCAGAAGCTGTTTGAGCTTCAGCGCGACCTTCAGATTGACCTCGTATTCATAGGCGCCCGTCACGATGCCGCGCGTGCCGGAGGAGCACTTCGCCTTTCGCGCGTCCTCGCCCGGCGCGATCGGCTCGGTGTTGAAGTTCGCGCGCTGCTGGTGTCCCGGATCGATCCCGATCTTCGCTCCCTCGAGCGGCGCGGGCGTGGGCGAAGGCGTCGGCGTCGGGGTGGGCGTCGGTTCCGGCGTCGGCGTGGGCACGGGAGGCGGCGTCGGCGCGTCGTATGAAACCGTCTCGGACTGCGGCGTTTCGACGACGTCGACCTCTTCGACCGGCTCCGCGGGCGCAGGCGTATCCGGCGCTTCCGCCTCCTGCGGGTGCGTGCAGGCAAGTGCAAGCGTCAGGATCAGCAATGCCGCGAGACCGAGCCGTTTTTTCATCAGAGGATCCTTCGTCCTTCGAGCGCTTTTGCAAGCGTGACCTCGTCGGTGTATTCGAGATTGCCGCCGATCGGAATGCCGTGCGCAATGCGCGACGTCGTCACGCCGAGCGGCTTTAAGAGCTTTGCGATATACGAAGCGGTCGCTTCGCCCTCCACGTCCGGGTTGGTGGCAAGGATGACCTCCCTGACCGTACCGGTCCTGCAGCGCTCCAGAAGCGCGTTGATGCGCAGCGCGCCCGGACCGATGCCGTTCATGGGCGAGAGCGAGCCGTTCAGCACATGATAGCGCCCGTGGAACTCGCGCGTTTTTTCCATGGAGAGCACGTCGCGCGCGTCGCTCACGACGCACAGGACCTCGTCCGTCCGCTTCGGATCGGCGCACAGCTCGCAGGTCTCGAGATCGGTGAACGCGCCGCAGACCGGACAGGGATGCACCTTTGCGCGCGCGTCGACGATCGCGTCGGCAAGCTCGATCGCCTGCTCCTTCTGCACGCTGAGAAGATGGTATGCCAGCCGCTGCGCCGTTTTGCGCCCGATCCCCGGAAGACGGGAAAGCTGCGTCGTCAGTTTTTCAATGGATTCGATCGCCATATCAGAAACCGAGGCCCATGCCTCCGGTGATCCTGCCCATTTCGCGTTCGACCGTGTCGCCCGCTTCCTTCAAAGCGGCGTTCACGCCCGCGACGATCAGGTCCTCGAGCATTTCGACGTCGTCCGGATCCACGCACGCGGGATCGAGCTTGACCGACTGCACGGTCCGGTCGCCCAGCACGGTCACCGTGACCATGCCGCCGCCCGCCGTTGCCGAAAATTCGGTTTCGTTCAGCTCCTGCTGCTTTTTCTGGATCTCCTGCTGCATTTTCTGGGCTTTCATCATCATCTGCTGCATGTTCATGCCGCCGCCCATCGGGAATCCGCCTCTTGCCATGTTGTTACCTCCGTTATTGTATCGTCAGGTTGCTTCCGAAAAGCTCTTTGAGTTTTTCTTCGTTTTCGTCCAGGAGCGCTTCCGTCCGGAACGTCAGCTCCGTGTCGGGGCGGATCGCGCCGATCGCGTCCGTTGCGACCTTCAGGTTGCGCGCGGCGCGCATGCCGTTCAGGTTGCTCTCCTGCGCCGCCGGAAACTCCACGGTAAGCACGTCGCCGTTCAGCGCCGCCCCGCGCGTTTCCCGCACATAGAAATACACCATCGGGTTCATTTCCATGATCTTCTGCTTCACCTTCGCCCAAAGCGCTTCCGCCTCGCCGCCGGCTTTCGGCGCGGGCGTTTCGACCGGTTTTTCCGGCTCTGGCTTTGCGGGCGTTTCGACCGGTTTTTCCGGCTCCGGCTTTGCGGGCGCATCGTCCCGCGGCGGAAGGGGTTCCGGATCCTTTGCCTTCGGCGCGGACGCTTCGACCGGCGCCGCGGCCGCGGGACGCGTTTCCAAAAGCGCGACGCGCGCTTCCAGCGCGGCAACGCTCAGGTCGTCGACCGGACGGCAGATGCGGACGAACGCCGTTTCGATCGGGATGCGCGGCGCGGGAAACAGCTTCAGCTTGCTCTGTACCGCAAGGATCTGCTCCGCTGCATAGAGGATGCGCGCTTCGTCCGCGTCCTTCGCAACCTTCAGATACCGCTGCATCTGATCGTCGGTGCAGTCCAAAAGGTCCGCGCAGCTTCCGCAGGTCTTTGCAAGCAGCAGCGCGCGGAAATGCTTCGCAAGATCGGAGAGGAACACGCCGAGATCGCGTCCGTTTCTCACGACCTCGTCGAGCGCGCGCACCGCGTCCGCCGCACTGCCGGTCAGAAGCGCCTTTGCGGCGTCCTCAAGCATGGCGGAGGAAACCGAGCCGAGCGCGTCCAGAACGTCCTGTTCGGTCACGCGGCTGCCCGCATAGGAAAGGCACTGGTCGGCGAGCGACAGCGCGTCGCGCATGCCGCCGTCCGCCGCGCGGGCGATCAGCCGGAGCCCGTTCGGCTCGATGAACGCGCCGGCTTTTTCGAGCACCGCCGTAAGATTCGCCACGATGTGCGCGACCGTCAATCTGCGGAAATCGAACCGCTGACAGCGCGAAACGATGGTCGCGGGCAGTTTTTGCGGCTCGGTCGTCGCAAGAATAAAGAGAACGTGCTTCGGCGGCTCCTCGAGCGTTTTCAAAAGCGCATTGAACGCGGCGTTCGAGAGCATGTGCACCTCGTCGATGATGAACACGCGGTAACGAAGCTCCAGCGGCGCAAACTGCGCCTGCTCGATGAGCGAGCGGACGTTGTCCACGCTGTTGTTCGACGCGGCGTCGATCTCGATCACGTCCGCGCTGCCCGCCTTGACGAGCTTGCAGGCGGCGCACTGTCCGCAGGGCTCGCCGTCCTTCGGATCGAGGCAGTTGACCGCGCGCGAAAGGATCTTCGCCGAGGTCGTTTTGCCCGTGCCGCGCGAGCCGCAGAACAGATAGGCGTGGGAGAGCTTTCCCTCCCGCACCTGATTCTTCAGTATGGTGGTGATGTGATCCTGTCCGATAACCTCCGAGAACGTCTCCGGGCGGTATTCGCGGTACAATGCACGCCGTGCCAAGGTTTGTCCGTTCCTTTCCGAAGCGGCACGCGGCCGCATACTCTTTCATGATGTATTATAGCACATGGTTTCACATTTCACAATAAAAGAATTCCGGCAGTTGACCTCGGTTTGAATTCAGTGTAAAATAACGGCATGAAGCATGAAAAACGATATCGCTCCACCGGAAAGATCGGAAAGCGCCTGACAAGATTCCGCATCGTGCCCTGGCTCGAGCTTCTGCTCGCGCTGGGCTTTGTCGCCGCGCTCGGCTGGGCATTCTGGAAATTTGCGATCCCGTTTTTCGAGAACCTCGGCAACCACGCCTATTCGTGTCAGAAGGAGCCGCCGAGCACCCCCGCGCCCGCGACGCCGGTGCCGACGCCGGAACCGACGCACGATCCCTATCCCGATCATCCGCTCTATTCCGCCGATCTCAAGTCGATGCAGACCGAGATCGTCGTCCCCGAATTCCAGTACGCGACGGACGTGACCGTTATAAACGGCACGATCTGCGCGCCGGTCGGCAACTATACGCCCGACGGCACGGCGGCGTTCGTGCGGCTGCTGCTGTACGATACGAAGACGAAAACGCAGCGTCTGCTTTCCCTGCCCCTCAGCTACAAGAGCATCCGCTTCCCCGCGATCGGCGACAAATGGATCGTCTATCTCGACGCGGCGGCGAACGGCGGCGGACGCATCGCGGCGTACAACCGGCTGACGAACGAATCGAAAACGCTGAAAACGGTCTATACGGGGCTGCCGAAGCCCGTGCTGTATGCCGACACGGCGTTCTGGATCGAGCGTACCGGACAGAACCGCGACAAGCTGTTTGCCGTCGATCTCAACACCGGCGAAGGCGTCACCCTCGTGCTCTTTGAGAACTCGCCCTATGCGCTGTCAAAGCCGTTCGCTTTCGGCGGCACGCTTCTGTACGTCGCGCCGGACGGCGCGCTGACCGCGCTCGATCTCGAAACCGGCAAAAGCGAGACCGTTCCCGTCGACGCGAACTATGTGCACGATCCGCAGATGAACGCGGACGGCGTCGCGTTTCTCGATTCCGACCACGCGCGGGACGGGCACATCCTCTGGTACGACGGAACGAAGACGGTCGAGGTCGCGACCGGCGCGGTCGATTTCGCGCTCGGCGACGGATTTATCGCCTATTCGCGGTTCGAGAAAAACTATGTGTATTTCTACGGCGACGGCACGACTTTCTGCACGACCAGAAGCGACGAGACGGCAATGCTCCTCGGCGCGGGCGGCGACGTGATCGTGTGGATGGACGTGACGTGGCGCAGCAAGGACATCATGGAATATATGACGCTCGGAGAAAAGCAATGAAGGAGAAAACGCTGTACGTCTGCGGTGAATGCGGCTATGAAACGCCGCGCTGGATGGGCAGATGCCCGCAGTGCGGAAGCTGGAACACGCTCGTCGAGGAGGAGCGCGTGCTCTCGAAGCCCGTGCATCCCGGCATGAAAGCAACGCCGCTTCCGAACGTCCGCGCCGAGGCGCAGACGCGTCTTTCCACCGGCATCGGCGAACTCGACCGCGTGCTCGGCGGCGGGCTCGTGAAAGGCATGGTCGTGCTTCTGGGCGGCGATCCCGGCATCGGCAAATCGACGCTGCTTCTCGAAGCCGCGGATCATCTTGCCGCATCCGGTCCGGTGCTGTATGTATCCGGCGAGGAAAGCAATTCGCAGATCAAGCTGCGCGCCGACCGGCTGAACGTCAAAGGCGAACATCTCTTTTTATACACCGAGACCTCCGCGGAGGAGGCGATCGAACGCGCGAAGGAAGTCGGGGCGCGGATGCTGATCGTCGATTCGATCCAGACGATGGAGACCGAAGCCGCCGAAAGCGCGGCGGGTAGTATTTCGCAGGTGCGCGCGGCGACGGCGCTGTTTACGCGGTTTGCGAAGGACACCGGCACGATCGTATGGATCGTCGGGCACGTCACCAAGGACGGCGCGATCGCCGGACCGCGCGTGCTCGAACACATCGTGGACACCGTGCTGTATTTCGAGGGCGACCGGCACGAGGGACTGCGGCTTCTGCGCGCGGTCAAGAACCGCTTCGGCTCGACCGACGAGCTCGGCGTGTTCGAGATGTGCGAGACCGGCATGCGCGAGGTGCGCGATCCCGCGTCGCTGTTCGTCTCCGGACGCAACGAGCAGGGCACGGCGATCACCTGCGTCCTGGAGGGCTCGCGTCCGCTGCTCTGCGAGATCCAGTCGCTTCTGTGCCCGTCCGCGTTCCAAAGCCCGCGGCGCACCGCCGTCGGACTCGACGTGAACCGGCTGAACGTGCTCCTTGCCGTGCTCGAACGCAAGGCGCGGCTCAGAGTTTCCGACAAGGACGTCTACTGCGCGCTCGCCGGAAACCTGCGCGTCGTCGACCGCGGCGCAGACCTTGCGACGGCGATGTGCATCGCGTCCTCGGTGCTCGAAAAGCCGCTGCCCGAAAAGACGGTCCTGATCGGCGAAGTGGGGCTGACCGGCGAGATCCGCGCCGCGTCGCAACTCGATACGCGCATCAAAGAGGCGGTCCGCCTCGGCTATACGACCGTGCTTTTGCCCGCCCGCGGAAAGGTGAGCGATCATCCCTGCCGCCTCGTTCGCGTCGGCGATATCTCCGAAGCGATCCTCGCGCTGTTTATGGAGTGAGTTTCTTGCAGCAAAAAAAGACTGCCGGACCTTCGGCAGTCTTTTTTGTGTTGTTCTTATTTGCCCGCGGCTTTCAATACATGATCGAGGAGCACGCAGGTCGTGATGCCGCCGACGCCGCCGGGAACCGGCGTGATCGCCGAAACGCACGGCGCGACGCGGTCGAAATCGACGTCGCCGCACAGCTTTCCCGTTTCCTCGTCAAAGTGGATGCCCACGTCGACGACGACCTGGTCCGGGTTTGTGAACTCCTCCGTCACGCTTTTCATCACGCCTGCGGCGCACACGAGAATGTCCGCCTCCCTTGCGATCGACGGCACATCGACCGTGCGGGTGTGACAGGTCGTGACCGTGGCGTTTGCGTGCATCAGAAGCATGGAGACCGGACGACCGATGACCAGCGACCGTCCGATGACGACGGCGCGTTTGCCCTTCAGGTCGATTCCGTAGAAGCGCAGAAGCTCGAGTACCGCCTGCGCGGTGCAGGGCGCAAAACCGAGGTCGGTGTTTGCGTACACGCCTGCAAGCGAGCCGTCCGTCCAGCCGTCGACGTCCTTGCCCGGATCGAACAGCTTGCGGATGCGCTCACTGTCCAGCGTTTTCGGCAGCGGCCGGAACAGCAGAATGCCGTGGACCGCGGGATCGCGGTTGACCGCTTCAAACGCCGCTTCGAACGCGTCCTGCGAAACGGTTTCCGGCAGGATCGCCTGACGGAGCGTGACGCCGACTTCCGCGCAGCGCTTCCTGACGCCCTTTTCATAGGACAGGTCGTCGGCGCGCTCGCCCACGCGCACCACGCACAGCGTCGGCTCGACGCCGCGGTTTTTCAGCGCGTCCGCCGTTTCACGCATGCGCGCGATCAGCGTGTCTGCGACCGGTTTGCCCTTGAGGATCTCCGCCATGACTCAGTCCTGATAGATCGGGTACTTGTCGCAGAGCTTCTTGACTTCGGCGTCGATGTATTCCCTGGAATTCTCGAAGTCGTTGATCGCCAGCGCGATGCAGTGCGCGATCGTCTTCATGTCCTCTTCCTTCAATCCGCGCGTCGTCACGGCAGGGGTGCCGATGCGGACGCCGGAGGTCACGAACGGGCTCCTCGGCTCGCCGGGGACGGTGTTCTTGTTGACCGTGATGTGGACCTCGTCCAGACGGTTCTGCAGCGCCTTGCCGGATACGTCGAGACCGATGAGGTCGAGCAGCATGAGGTGGTTGTCCGTGCCGCCGGAAACGATCTTGAGACCTTCGTCCATGAGCGCCTTTGCGAGCGCCTTCGCGTTCAGAACGACCTGATGCTGATACGCCTTGAACTCGGGCTTCAGCGCCTCCTGCAGCGCGACCGCCTTGCCTGCGATGACGTGCATCAGCGGACCGCCCTGGATGCCCGGGAAGATCGCCTTGTTGAAGTTGAACTTATCCGCCGCTTCCTGATTCGCGAGGATCAGACCGCCGCGCGGTCCGCGCAGCGTTTTGTGCGTGGTGGTGGTGACCACGTCCGCATACGGGAAGGGAGACGGATGCTCGCCCGCCGCCACGAGGCCCGCGATGTGCGCCATGTCGACCATCAGGACCGCGCCGACCTCGTCGCAGATCTCGCGGAACTTCGGGAAGTCGATCGTGCGGCAGTACGCGCTTGCGCCCGCGACGATCAGTTTCGGACGGAACTCCAGCGCCTTTTTATGCACGTCTTCATAGTCGATGACGCCGTTTGCGTCCACGCCGTAGGAAACGCAGTTGAAGTATTTGCCGGACATATTGACCGGGCTGCCGTGGGTAAGATGACCGCCGTTAGAAAGGTCCATGCCCATGAACGTGTCGCCCGGGTTCAGCACCGCAAAGAACACCGCCATGTTCGCCTGTGCGCCGGAATGCGGCTGCACGTTTGCGTAATCGCAGCCGAACAGCTTCTTCGCACGTTCGATCGCGAGATTCTCCACGACGTCCACGAACTGGCAACCGCCGTAGTAGCGCTTGCCGGGATAGCCCTCCGCGTACTTGTTGGTCAGCACGCTGCCCATCGCCATCAGCACCGCTTCGCTGACGATGTTTTCGGATGCGATCAGCTCCAGATTGCCGCGCTGGCGGTTGAGCTCGTCCTGCATTGCCGCGCCGATCTCGGGATCGTACTTGAGAAGCTCCTTCAATGCCTCGTTTACCATGTGTCTTCCTCCTGTAATGGTTTGTTTATGATGCTTTTAAGGCGCGAAACGCGCCTTTTCCACTATGTTAAATGTAGCGCGAACGCGCCGTTGTGTCAAGTCTTTCCGGGGGTATATTATCTTCGGTGCGCGTCGAAGATGCGGAACGCTTTCCGGAGGATCTCCGCATGGTCGAACGCAAGCGAAACGCCCTCCGGAAGCCGGATCCCGTCCGCCGTCCGCTCGACGGAAACCCACGCCGCGTCCGCCGCGTCGTCGCCGGCTTTGACGCGAACCATACTGCGGTCGACCGACAGCAGAAACGCGTCCGAAACCACCCATCCGCGCGGATCGCGGCCCGGTTTCGAGAAAAGACCGATCTCCGTCAGGTCCTCCGGCGACGCCCAGACATTCGTTTCCTCCCGAAGCTCGCGGACCGCCGCGTCCGCCGCGCTTTCGTCCGGATTCACAAACCCGCCCGGCAGCGCGAAAAAGCCCAGAAACGGATGCCCGCCGCGCCGGACGAGCAGCACGTCCTTCCCCTCCGACAGCAGCACGATGTCCGCCGCCAGAGACGGCGCGGGGTATTGCTTTTTCCGGTATTGTGCAAGATATTCCGATTCCGTCAATCCGTTTCGATCGCGCAGTTCCATACCGTTCCTCCCGTAAGTCCCGATCGATTTATTATACTACCGATCGCGTTTCGCGTCCACCGGTTTTTTGCCGCCGCGCGCGTTGACGGCTTCGCCGGCGGATGGTATAATCGGAATATCGAAACACGAACAGGAACCCGACAGATGAAAGAACCGTTTGCCTTGCAAAACGCGGCGATCGCGCCGCAGGATAGGGCGGCAATGTCCCGCGCAAAGGCGCATTGGGACGGGATCGCAAAGCCCCTGGACGGGCTCGGAAAACTGGAAACCGCGCTCGTTCGCATCGCGGGGCTTACGGGCAGCGAAGCGATCCGGCTCGATCGCCGCACCGTGCTGGTGCTGTGCGCGGACAACGGCGTTGTCAAAGAGGGCGTCACGCAGACCGGCGCGTCCGTGACCGCCGTGATGGCGCGGCGCATTTTCGAGCACCGCTCCTCCGTCTGCCTGATGGCGAAAACCGCGCGCGCGGACGTGATCCCGGTCGATCTCGGCATGCTGACGCGCGTCGAGGGCGTGCGCGACCTGCACGTCGGAAACGGCACGGCGAACATCGCGGAAGGTCCCGCCATGATCGCGGCGCAGGCAATGCAGGCGATCGAAAACGGCATCCTGCTCGCAAAGGAACGCAGGGAAGCGGGCGACGACATCCTCGTCACCGGCGAGATGGGCATCGGCAACACGACGACGTCCGCCGCGATTGCTTCGGTGCTTCTCGACCTGCCCGTCGAGACCGCCGCCGGGCGCGGCGCGGGACTTTCGGACGCGGGACTTTTACGCAAGCGCGAGACGATCCGCCGCGCGATCGAAATAAACCGCCCCGATCCGAACGACGCGTTCGACGTACTTTGTAAGCTCGGCGGGTTCGATCTTGCGGGGCTTGTCGGGGTGTATATCGGCGCGGCGATGCATCGGATCCCGGTCCTGATCGACGGCCTGCCGAGTTCCGCGGCGGCGCTGGTCGCGGCGCGGCTCGTGCCGAACGCAAAGACCGCGATGCTCGCAAGCCATTGCTCGAAGGAGCCGGTCGCGCAGGCGATCCTTGATGCGCTCGGGCTCGACGCGATCCTGTACGCCGGCATGAAGCTCGGCGAGGGCACCGGGGCGGTGTGCATGCTGCCGCTTCTGGATATGGCGCTTTCGGTGTATCACGGTTCGGTCTCGTTCGCGGAAACCGGCATCGAGCCGTATGTGCCGCAGGGAGGGAACAGCCGATGATGATCCTTCTGATCGGCGGTTCCGGCTGCGGAAAAAGCACATATGCGGAATCGCTGTGCGAAAAGAGCCCGCTGCCGCGCTGGTATCTTGCCGCCATGCAGCCGTACGGTCCGGAGGCGGACGCGCGGATCAAACGTCACCGTGCGCTGCGGCAAAACAAGGGGTTTGCCACGATCGAACGGTATACGGATTACGCCTCGCTCGTTCTTCCCGCGCGCGGCACGGCGCTTTTGGAATGCATTGCGAATCTTACGGCAAACGAGATGTTTGCAGCCGACGGCGCCGTGTCCGATCCGGTCGACCGCGTGCTGAACGGCGTCGACGCGCTGAACCGGCAATGCGGGCTTCTGGTCGTCGTCACCAACGACGTGGGCAGCGACGGCGTTTCCTACGAAGCGTCCACCGCGGCGTATATCGAAGCGCTCGGACGCATCAACGCGGCGCTTGCGGCGCGCGCGGACACGGTGCTGGAGCTGGTCGCGGGGATACCCGTTCTTTTGAAAGGAGAGCTGCCTGCATGAAATCGCTTTGGACGGCGGTCGTCGCCGCGTTTTCCACGTTCTCGGTGTTCCCGACGCCGCGGATCGAATGGAACGAATTCTCTCTCAAGAACGTGCTTGCCGCGCTGCCGTCGGTCGGCGCTGCCGTCGGCGGATTCCTGTGCCTGTATTATTGTCTTTCCGGGCTTTTGGAGCTTCCTGCGATCCTGTCCGCGGTCGTGTTCACGATCCTGCCGGTCGCGCTGTCCGGCGGCATCCATATGGACGGCTTTGCGGACACGGTCGACGCGCTTTCAAGCCATGCCGAATCCGAAAAGAAGCGCGCGATCCTCAAAGATCCGCACTGCGGCGCGTTCGCCGTGATCGGCGTCGGCTGTTATCTGCTTTCGTACTTCGGGCTCTGCGCGGCGCTGCCGTTCGGCTGGAAAACGGTCGGGCTTCTTTGCATCACGCACGTGCTCTCCCGCGCGGTCGGCGCGCTTCTGAGCTTGCTGCCTTCCGGTTCCGAAACGGGCATGCAGCGCGCGTTCCGCGATTCCGCGTCGAAGGGCTCGGTGTGGATCCTGATCGCATGGACCGTGCTTGCGCTCGGCGGCGCGGCGGTACTTTCGCCGCTTGCGGCGGGCGGTATGCTGCTTGCGGACGCCGGCGTGTTCCTTTGGATTCGGCATACGGCGAACAAGCAGTTCGGCGGTATGTCGGGCGATCTTGCGGGCGCGGGAATCACGCTTTCCGCGATCGCGATGCTTCTGATGCTTGTACTATCGGAAAGGGCGGTGTCGTTATGGTTCTGATCCTCGGCGGCTTCGGCGCGGGCAAGCGTGCCTATGTGCAATCGCTCGGTTACTCGGATGCGGATATGAGCGAGGACGTCCGCTCGGACGCGCCGGTGCTCGTCGGCCTTGAAGAGACCGTGCGGAACGATCCCGAAAACGCGAAAGCGCTGCTCCCCCGTCTGCTCGAAAAGAAATTCGTACTCTGCTGCGAGGTCGGCAGCGGCGTGATCCCGATCGACGCGGCGGATCGCGCGTACCGCGAGGCGACAGGACGGCTCTGCTGCGCGCTTGCGAAGGAAGCGACGGCGGTCGTGCGCGTCGTTGCGGGGATCCCCGCTGCGATCAAAGGAGAACTGCCATGCATGTGAGATTGATCCGTCACGGCACGACGGCGGGAAACGCCGCGCGCCGCTACGTCGGCGTCACCGACGAACCGCTGTGCCCTGAGGGACGCGCGCAGGCGGAGCAGAAGGAAAAGGATCCTTCGCTCGAACGCGTCTATGTTTCGCCGCTGAAGCGCGCGCGGGAGACTGCGGCGATCCTGTTCCCGAACGCGGAGCAGATCCCGGTCTTCGATCTCCGGGAAATGGATTTCGGCGTGTTCGAGGGACGCACCGCCGACGAGATGGCGGACGATCCCGTCTATCGCGCGTGGGTGGACGACTTTTGCCGCGGAACGTGTCCCGGCGGCGAATCGCAGGCGGATTTTCACCGCCGCACCGCCGCCGCGTTTTCGGACGTGATGCGAAAAACCGCGGGCGATGCGACGTTCCTCGTCCACGGCGGCGTCATCATGTCGATCCTCTGGCAGTTCGCCGAGCCGAAGCGGGACTTCTACGACTGGATCGCGCCGAACCTCGGCGGATATGAAGCGGACTGCGTCGAAAAAGACGGCGCGTTCGCGCTTTTGAACGTCCGCCCGCTGATGTAGACGGCAGGCGCCTTTTTTGCACAATCCCTCCGTCTCGGCGGCACCGATCCACCTCTCTTTACACAAGTGAGGCAATATGAAAGATACAACCGTCACGGTTATACCCGTGACGGTTGTTTTCTAAAAACTTATTCCGGCAACCAGCTCGTTGCACAAAGAACTTGCTCTCGTTGCTCCATGAGATGCCATTTGGCGAAAGATTTCAAGATAGACAGCCAATGGAAATCAATTTCTAAAGTCAAAGATTTCTTTCGGTGTCACTCCCAAAACTTCACAGAGCTTAAATAAGACATCAAACGAAACACCGACATTGCCGAGCTCAATTGCGCTAATATGACTCCTGTCTACATCGACAAGTTCCGCTAATTGCAATTGTGTCAGACGCTTTCGCTTGCGATAGTATACCACATTCAATCCATATTGTTCATATTGTTTTTTTATCTCGTTTTCATATCTTCACCTTACTACTATTTTAGGTGTTTTTCTCCGGCAATAAACCTTGTTATAATAGCGTAACGATATTGACGCAAGTATATTTATGGGTTACGATGTCATAAACGGATATACGAAAAACATCTTGCCGTTGTTCAATAAAACGAGAGGAGAAAACATTATGAAATGTCCGAATTGCGGAGCGGAAACGAACGCAGCTGTGTGTGAATACTGCGGTACGCAAATCAACAATCCGCAGGGATGCTGCAAAAGATGCGGAAGTCCGAATCTGTCTTTTAGGCGTGAGAATCAAGGCGAGATAAATGGAAAGAAATCTAAGCAAATCGTACGTCGAACCGTCGGCGTTTGTAATGACTGCGGGTATACATGGTTTGAGGAAGACACGCCGCCTAAAAAACGCAAAACATGGCTGTGGGTGCTCGGTTGGATTTTTATTTTCCCGTTACCCTTAACAATACTTATGGTAAAGAACAAAAAGCTAAAACTGTGGGCAAAGATCCTCATCATTGCTGCTGCCTGGGGTTTGTATTTGCTCATCGTTTTGACCGGAAACAGAGAATCAGCTGCCGTCGACACAGGTAAGCAAGGGGATAAAAGCATAGCGATCGAAGCAGATCAATCTAAAACAGACATAAAAGAACTCTCCTTTTCAAACGATGATACTGTTACTGTGAAAGTTGGGCAGAAGTATACTGGCTATAATTATCTCTCGGTCACCACAAACTCGAGAAAAACATTAAATATTGAGGATATTGTTTGGTGTAGTACAAACCCGGATGTAGCAATCATATCATTTTCAAAAAAAGGGTTGAATAATCTCCTTTATTTTGAAATTGAGGGTATATCCGGCGGAGAAGCGGAGGTATATGCCAAATCATGGGATGGCCGTGTAGAATCTGAGCACATTAAAGTAATAGTCCCTAATCCCATTGGAATTGAGACGATTGTCTTGACGCCGGAAAAAACAGAGTTATGTCTGAATGAGAAAACGAAAACAGTTTTGGAAATCTTCCCAAATAATGCGGAGGATAAAACGGTTTCTTGGATTTCCAGCGACGAATCGGTTGCTGTCGTAGATGATAAGGGCATGGTCTTTGCAATAGGCGAAGGAACAGCAACAATAACGGCAAAATCGAAGAACAATGTTGCAGCGTCTTTCGAGATTACTGTAGATGGGAATAAGCGTCTGATGAATCTTCGTATCCAGCGTGTACGGCAGGATGATTATAATATAGGTGATGAATGGAGTTATCTCCATGAGATAAACGGTGAAAAGACCGTCAGTTCGTATGCGCTTTCGCAGGGGGATAAACTCTTAATACATGTGAAATACACCGAATCGGACGACAATCCGGATATTGGCGAAGCAAGTACAACATATATTGTTAAGGAAGAAGATATCAAAAATGGATTTACAATATCTTTGGAAGTGTATGTAAGAGAAAACGGAGGAAAAAACAGCGGAAAGAACGCGCATTTTATAGTTAAATACATTTTTGCTCCGGCTTCAAGGTAAAACAAGACACGAAAAAAGGACTGCCCGCGGGCAGTCCTTTTTGATGCTGACCTTATCCTTCTTTTTTCGACATGAAGAAGGAGACGACGAAGCCCGCGGCAAGGCACAGGACGGCGACGGGGATGAACCACCACTGCGCGACGCTTGCGCCGAACGCCGGACCGAAGCACTTGGCTTTCAAAAAGATCGCGTAGGGCGACGCGAGCATCAGCGCAAGGATGCCGTAATAGGTGGGCGTCGGATGTTTGTCCAGGAGCCAGCGGATCGCCTTCGACACCAGCAGCAGTCCGAGGATGATGCCGATGCCGAACGGCAGCAGCACCAGGATATGCTTGCCCATCTGCGCGAAGTTCAGCGTCAGAAGACAGACCACGAAGCTCTTCAGATGCGTCATGACGCTGTAATAGTAGCCGAGCACGAGCATGACCATCGAGCCGGAGATGCCCGGCACGATCATCGTGCCCGCCGCGATAAAACCGAGCAGCAGGGCGAGCATCGCGCTCCAGAAGCCGTTGTTCAGCGCGTCGACGGCGCGGTAGACGGACGTATGCAGCGTTTCGCCGCTGTTTCTTGCCGTCAGCGTCAGAAGACCGTCCTGTTCGATCGCAAGATCAAAGACGTCCTCCGTGCCGAGCGTGTAAAAGACCTTCTTGTCGAGACTGCTGCGGAGCTTATAGCCGTCCTCCGGCTTGCCGAACGTACCGCCCGCGCTTTTGATCTCCCAGACGCTGTAATCCGGATCGCCGTTCTGCACGACGAGCTCGGACTGCTGTTCGTCCTGCAGAACGATGCGTTCGCCGACGGACAGGGTGTCTGTCTCGTTCAGGATGCGGAACGTTTCGCTCGTGTTGTCGTTCAGGTACGGCAGCAGCACCATCAGCGCGATCATGACGAGCGCGACGACGATATAGCCGAACCTGACCTTCTGCCCCCTGATCTTTTTGAACAGCATCGGCAGCGATCCCAGGATCAGTCCCGAGAACAGCAGGATCGTAAAGAACTCAAAGTTTGAAAGCAGCCATGTGACGACGAACGACAGCGCGACGACGCCCAGCACGATGCCGAGCGCATACGGGATCAGCTTTTTGATCGCGGCGCGGCGGCGCGCTTTGTCCTTTGAGGTGATGGAAACGGCGTCCTCGTAAACGCCGATGGTGAGAAGCATCGAGCCGCCGGACACGCCGGGGATGACGATGGCGAGACCGACCAGCGTGCCCTTCAGCACGGCGACGATCCAATTGATGATTTTCTTTGTCGTATTCATGTTCCCATTGTACGGCGGGACGCGCGTTTCGTCAACCGCGCACCGCGATTTCTTACAGCTTTTTCACAAACGGCGGCACGCATCCGTCACGATTTGTTTTTGAAATTGCCGTATTTTTGACAAACCGGTTTCACAATCAAAGGGTATACTCTGCGGTGAAAAGAAAAACCGGAGGTATTTTTATGGAATACAATCAGCCGAATCGCGCAAAACGCGGCGTCGGCGTGTCGGTGCTGATCGCCTGCACGGCGATGGCTGTGGTGATCGGACTGTTCGCGGGCGTGATCCTGATGAACAGCACGATGCAGAACAAGAACCTTTCGCAGGCGGCGGAGCTTCCCGCGGCGACGGCGGTTCCGCAGGCGGTCGAAGTGCAGCAGACCGAAGCGCCCGTCTCGACGGCGGTCCCGGAACAGACGCTTACGGTCTCCCCCTCGACGAGCTTCGTCAACGAAGGACCGTACACCCGCGCGCAGGTCGTGGAGCTTTGCGCGCCGAGCGTCGTCGGCATCGACGGCATCTTCGAGACGACCGTTTCCTACTGGGGACGGACGCAGACCTATGAACAGCCGGGCAGCGGCAGCGGCGTGATCATCACCGCGGACGGCTATATCGCCACCTGCGCGCACGTCGTGGACGGCGCAAAGAAGCTGACCGTCACGCTGAACGACGACACCTCCTATGAGGCGACGCTGATCGGCACGGATAAGCGCAACGACCTTGCGATCATCAAGATCGACGCGACCGGTCTCACTCCCGCCGCCCTCGGCGACAGCGATATGCTGACCGTCGGCGAGGACGTGATCGCGATCGGCAATCCGCTGGGCGAGCTGTGCGGCACGGCGACCGGCGGCATGATCTCGGCGGTCAAGCGCAACATCACGGTCGAAGGCACGGAAATGGAGCTTGTGCAGACGGACGCCGCCATCAGCCCGGGCAATTCGGGCGGCGGGCTCTTTAACGCGTCGGGACGGCTCATCGGCATCGTGAACGCCAAGGTCTCCGACTCGGACGCCGAGGGGCTCGGCTTCGCGATCCCCGTCAACAGCGTGGTCAAGGAGATCAACGATCTTCTGAACTACGGCTATGTGACCGGACGCGCGTCGCTCGGCGTGTATACGCAGAACGTGACGCTGACGAACGGCTACGGCTTCTTTTCCTACGGCGGTACGCGCTGCGTGCAGATCACGGACGTCGTAAAGGGCAGCGCCGCGGAACAGGCGGGACTCAAAGCGGGCGATCTGATCCTGGAGGTCGACGGCAAAGAGGTGAGCTCGAACGCGGATCTTTCCGACATCATCGCGGGCTATAACGCCGGCGAGTCTGCGGAGTTTCTGATCCGCCGCGACAGCGAGCGGATCACGATCCGCGTCACGTTTGCGGAGTATGTGCCGACCGAACCGTAAGAATTTTCTGTCGAAAAAGGAGCTGACGGCTCCTTTTTTTGTTGATCGGCGCTTGCATTGAACCTCTCTTGGTGATAAAATATATAATTGCATAAAAGTCCGGACAAATCGGTCCGAAACAATAGGAGGAATTCTCATGAAACGGAAACTGGTTGCGGCTCTGCTGGCGCTGTTGATGGTGCTTTGCCTCGTGCCCGCCGTATTCGCTCCGAGAACCGCCGAAGCGGAGACGGTCGAGACCTATGCGCTCGATTCCGTGCAGGGCGGCGCGATCCTGCACTGCTTCGACTGGTCGTACAACGCGATCAAAGCCGCTCTGCCGGAAATCGCCGCGGCGGGCTATACCGCGGTGCAGACCTCGCCGGTGCAGGAGCCGAAGGATTACCGGTACGAGGGCGTCGTTTACACGTCAACGAACGGCGAATGGTGGAAGCTGTATCAGCCGCTGGGACTGCGGATCGCGCCGACGGACGACAACGGCGAAGCGACCTCGTGGCTCGGCACAAAGGCGGAGCTGACGGCGCTTTGCGCGGAAGCGGACAACTACGGCATCAAGATCATTGTCGACATCGTTTCCAACCACCTGGCGAACAACGGCCAGAGCGGCGGTACATACGCAAATCTGAGCACCGACGTTGATGAGGAGATGAAAGTCGAAGCATACTATCACAGCGATCCGGAAGGCATCGTTTATGAATATAACGACAACCGCTACAATATCACCCAGAGACACATGGGGCAGCCGGATCTGAACACCGGGCATGCGGACGTGCAGGCAAAGGTCCTGCGTTTGCTCAAGGAATGCGTCGACTGCGGCGTGGATGGCTTCCGCTTTGACGCGGCAAAGCACATCGAGCTGCCGACCGACACTGCATGGAACTGCGCGAGCGATTACTGGCCCGTCGTGCTGAACGGCGTGCGTGAATACGCGGACCACGAGCTGTTCATCTACGGCGAGGTCCTCGGCGCCGTCGGCACGGACGTTCACAACTATACACAGTATATGGGGCTGACCGACAGCGATACCGGCAACAACGCGCGCGAAGCGGTCCGCGACCAGAATGCGGGCGCGCTTGCGGTCGGCGCCTACGCAAAGGGCGATACCCCGAGCGACTACGTCCTTTGGGCGGAATCGCACGACAATTACATGAACGACCATACGAATGAGCTCTCCGATTCGGTCATCGTGAAGACATGGGCGATCGTCGGCGCGAGGGCCGATTCCACCTCGCTGTTCCTCGCGCGCCCGAACGAAACGATGGGTTTGGCAAGCTCGGACACGACCTGGAAGTCCACGGAGATCGCCGAGGTCAATAAGTTCAAGAATCATTTCGACGGCACGACCGAATATCTCTCCTTTGATCAAGGCGCGAAGATCACCTATATCGAGCGCGGCACGAACGGCGCGGTCATCAGCTGTCTCGGCGACACGCGCAGCGTGAACCTGCCGGTGTACCGCATGAAGGACGGCACATATACGGATCAGGTCACGGGCAGCACCTTTACGGTTTTGAACGGCAGACTGTCCGGTACGGTGGCAGACAGCGGCGTCGCGGTGCTCTACAATGCGAACGAAGCCGCGACAGACGGCATCGACGTTTCGCCGCTGTACCTTGTGCCGACCTCGCTCTGGGACAAGGACGGCGCATGGTTTGCAATGTATCTCTTCAACCGCGAAGGACAGACGGCCTGGGTGCGCATGACGGCGGTCGGCGACGGATCGTATGCCGCAGAGCTTCCCGATGGCACATGGAACAACGTGATCTTCTGCCGCATGAGCAGCGGCGCGTCGCAGCCCGGCTGGGACAGCGGCAATGTGTGGGACCAGACGGCGGATCTGATCCCGCCTCCCGGCTCCGACACCTATACGATCACGGGCTACGGCGGCGAAGGCAATCCGGACAACGGCATATGGAGCCGGCACGACGCGGCAGGGTATTACCTCGTCGGCAATATGACGGGCTGGGCGCCCGCCGCCGTGTATCAGCTTGCAAAGGTCGAAGGTTCGTCGCCGGTCGAGTACCGGATCACCGTCGACCTGACGACGTCGAACCAGTTCAAGATCGCGTATTCCGAAAACGGCACTTCGATCAACGACGCAGACTGGTTCCCCACCGGCATGGGCAACAACTACGGCGAGAACGGCGAGATCACCGCGGACGGCACATATCTGGTGCGGTTCCGTCCGAATCTGGACGGCGGCGACGACTGGTTCTATAACTGCATCCTTGTAAACGCGGCATATACGGTGCGCTTCTCCGTGCCCGCGGGCGTAACGGCGCCCGAAACCGCGACCTGTCCGACTGGCGAATCGATCACGCTGCCCGATGCGGACGCGCCCGACGGATATACCTTCCTCGGCTGGGTGACGGAAGAATACGACAATGTCGGCGAACTGCCCGCGGTCTTCACCGACAGCTATACGCCGACCGCGAACGTCACGCTGAACGCGCTGTATTCCCATACGGTGAGCGTGACAGACCGCTACCGGCTTGTGACCGCCGCGCCGGACGACTGGAGCGGAAATTACGTCATCACCTGCGGAAAGACCGATGCGCTGTACGCGCTCAAGGGACTTGCCGGAACCGGAAAATACGAGTCCGTATCGGCGGGCGGCGCAGTCGCATTTGCCGAAACCGGCATGACGCTGGACGGCGGGCTGCTGACCGGCGTAACCGATGCATACGTCTTTACGGTCGCCGCGGCGGACGGCAGATTCACGATCCGCAGCGCGGAGACCGGCACATACCTTGCAAGCCGCGGCGGATATCTGATGAGCTATAAGACCGACGCCGCAAGCTACGACCGCTGGACGCTTGCCGTGAACGATACCGCCGCGGAAGCGACGAACGGCGCTTCGAGGACGATCCCGTATCTCGGATTCTCCGCGAACAATTACTTCATGGTCAGCCGCACCGCGAACCCGGAGATCTTCTTCTGGAAGCAGACGGAAGCGCTTGAAACCACGGTCTATACCACGACGATCGATTAACCGCAACCCGCTGCAGAGGCGAAGCAGAATGCTTCGCCTCTTTTTTTGTGCTTGAAATCGGACAAAATTCCGGGAATTTTGTCCGAAGTTTCTATGCTATGCTGTTTGCAACGAAAGGCAGGGAGGCAGACATGAGCCGAAGAACAGAACAACTGAACAGCGCGATCGGGGCGTATTTTGCGGCCTGCGACGCAACGCGCGAGCGTCGCGAGCTGAAGAACGGGGGCATCGAAGAGAGACAGATCCCCTACACCCTGTTCGGTCTCGCGAGGGCCGTGCGCCTGACGCCGGAGGAAGTCCTTGCGGCGTTTCGCACGGAGCGGCGTTCCGAAGAGAACGCGATCCTTCGCGACGCGGTTCTGAAGGTTGCCGCCTACACGCTCGAGCGGACGCTGCTCGGCGAGCTGAACTATCAATCCGCGCTGGAAGCGCTGCGGGCGATGGGGCTCAATCAGGCGGCGGAACAGGCGGACGGCGTTCTGGAGATCGTTCTGGACGACGCTGCGGAGAGGTATTCGAAATGATCCTGCATCTTCCCGGTACGCCGAACCCGAAGCAGGAACGGTTCTTCCTCGCAGCCGCACGGCATATCGCCTACGGCGGCGCGCGCGGCGGCGGCAAGTCGTGGGCGATGCGCCGGAAGTTCGTGCTCCTTGCCTTTCGTTATGCGGGACTCCGGCTTTTGCTGCTGCGCCGGACGCTGCCGGAGCTCAACGAAAACCATGTGCTGCCGCTGCAGAAGGAGCTGGCGGGCGCGGCGGTCTATCAGGCGACGCAGCGCGCGTTCGTATTTCCGAACGGCAGCCGCATCAAGCTCGGCTACTGCGACCGCGAAGCCGACGTGTTCCAGTATCAGGGGCAGGAATACGACGTGATCGGGCTTGAGGAGGCGACGCACTTTACCGAGACGCAGATGCAGTTTCTGACGACCTGCAACCGTTCGGTGCGGACCGACTTCTCGCCGCGTATGTACTATACCTGCAACCCCGGCGGCGTTGGGCACACATGGGTGAAGCGGCTGTTCATCGACCGCGATTACCGCAACAGCGAGCGCGCGGAGGACTATGTGTTCATTCCGGCGCGCGTCACCGACAACCCGGTGCTGCTTCAAACGAATCCGCAGTACCTCGAAACGCTCGAAAATCTGCCGGAACATCTCAGAAAAGCGTACCTGGACGGCAACTGGGATATTCTCGAGGGACAGTTCTTTCAGGAATTCGACCGCAGCCGGCACGTCGTGCGCCCGACGCGGCTCCCGATGGAGTGGAAGCGCTTTCGCGCAATGGATTGGGGCTATAACGATCCGTGCTGTGTGCTGTGGTTTGCCGTTGCGCCGGAGGGGAAGCTCTGGGTATACCGCGAGCTGTATCTCCGCAAGACGCTGTCGAGCGAGATCGCAAGGCGGGTGAAGCAGCTTTCGGAGGGCGAGCGGATCGCCTATACGGTGGCGTCGCCGGACGCGTGGCAGCAGCGCGGTCTGAAAGGCGTCGAAGGTGAAAGCATCGCGGAGGTCTTCTCGCACAACGGCGTGCCCCTGCTCCCCGCGGACAACGCCCGCGTCCCGGGCTGGCAGCGCGTTCGCGAAGCGCTGGCAGAGCAGCCCGACGGCACGCCGGAGCTCTTCATCTTCGAGACGTGCAGGAATCTGATCCGCACGCTGCCGACGCTGACGTTCGATGCGCACGACGCCGAGGACGTGTCGGACGCCTGCGAGGACCATGCGCCGGAGGCGCTGCGCTACGGGCTGATGAGCCGCCCGCGTCCCGCGCCGGAGGAGAAGCGGAAGCGCCCGTACCGCTACGATCCGCTTGCGGGCACGCCGCTGCTCTCCCCCGGCTTCTGCGGACTCTGAAAAACACAAAGAAAGGATCTATTATGAAACCAAGACAAACCGAAACCAAACGCCGGCTTGCCGAAGAAGCCATGACGCTGTTCCGCGAGTTTCGCAGCGCATATGTGAACGAGTGGCGGCGGCAGGAGCACAACGAGCGGATGTATCGCGGGGAGCACTGGTACAATGTGCCCGTGACCGATCCGAACGAGCCGCGTCCGGTGACGCCGATTCTGCAGTCCACGATCGAAAACGTGTCCTCAGACCTCTCGGATCAGACGCCGGAAGCGGTCATCACGCCCGAAAGCGCCGCCGACGCCTACGCCGCGCAGGTCATCGACGCGGTCATCCGCCGGAACCACGACGCCGCCGCATATCCCGTGGAGTATCGCCGCATGATCCACGATCTGCTGGTCGGCGGCTACTGCGTGCAGGAGGTCGGCTACGACAGCACCGAAAACGGCGGCCTCGGCGGCGCGTTCATTCGCCGCGTCGACATTCGCAGCATTCTCATCGATCCGCTCGTCACCGATCTTCAGGACGGACGCGCCGTATTCAAGCTGGCGATGCGTCCGAGGACGTGGATCGAAACACACTATCCCGACCTGTCCCCGCTCATCGGATCCCGTCCCCTTGATGCGGCGGAGCTGATCACCGACGAGATCCTCGCGCCGGATCCGAAAAACGCCTGTCTGCTGATCGAATACTGGCGGCGCGAATACGATGCGGCGGAAGATCTGTATCGCGTGCACATGGCGCTCATCTGCGGCGGCGTTGTGCTTGAGGACAGCCGCGACGTCAAGCCGGAGGGCTATTTTGCACACGGTCGGTACCCGTTCGTACTGACAACGCTCTACCCGCGGAAGGGAAGCGCCCTCGGCTTCGGCGTCGTCGATCTGTTCGGCACGCAGCAGCTGTATGCGGACAAGCTCGACCAGCTCGTGCTGAAAAACGCGTTCCTCGCCTCGCGCAACAAGCTGCTGGTCACCGACGCGTCCGGCTTTGATCCGGACGACCTTCGTGACTGGTCGAAGGACGTGCACACCGGCGAAAACCTGAACGGCGTAACGTGGATGACCACCGCGCCGCTGCCGAACTACCTGCTCTCCTATATCCAGTCGATCCGCGAAAGCATCAAGGAAGAGAGCGGCGCGAACGACTCCTCGCGCGGCGCGGCGCCCGGCGGCGTGACCGCGGCGCGCGCGATCGAGGCGCTGCAGGAAATGAGCACCAAGCGCGCGCGGATGGCGACCGATCAGCTGCACGAGGCGTTCCGCGAGGCGGTGCGGCTCGAGATCGAAACGGAGCGCGAGTTCAACTGCTACCTGCGCCCCGTGACGATCACCGTCGACGGAGAGCCCAGAGAGGTGTTCTTCGACAGCGACGTGCTGAGCAAAAACGCGCCGGGCGGCGCACGCCTGCCGGTCGAGTTTCTGATCTCGATCAAGGCGGTCCGCCGCAGCCGCTTCGCCGGCGCCGCGCAGAACGAGCTGATCATGAATCTGCTGTCGCTCGGCGCGCTCACCAAAGAGCAGGCGATCTCCCTCATGGTCTTTGAGGGAAAGGAACAGGTACTGAAACAGATGCGGGAAGCGGCGGCGGAAGCTGAACCGCTGTTCCCCGAACGAACGAAAAAGAAAAACCGGAGGTAAACTATGATCTTCAAAAAGAAAGAGACGCCCGTCGAAAACGAGCCGGTCGGAACCGAAGCGGAAAATCCGTTCATCGAGGCCGCCGAGGTGCTCGTCGAGATGGAACAGAACGGCGAGCTGCCCGAAGCGTTCGATCTCGTTGAAGCGACGCAGGACCGCGCGTTCGCGGAGCTTCTCAGCGAATTCGAGCCGAAGGCCGCCGTGCGTATTTACGTCGCGGAAAAGCGCGCCGATGAAGCCGAGAACAGCGTAAAAACGCGTATGAGCGAGCAGGCGAGAAGCCGCAGCGCGCTGCCGAAATCCCAGCGCGGCGACCGTGCGGTCGCGCCCGCGCCGGACTATATGTCCATGTCGAAGGAAGCGTTTTCGGCGCTTGAGAGACAGTACAGAAACGCCGCGCACAACGGCAAACGAGTCCATATTTAAAAGGAGGAAGCTATGGCAATCAATACCACTCTGAACACCCTGGAAAACACCTATTTCAACAAACAGTTCTATGACAAGAAGCTCCTGGAGACCGCAAAGACGCGTCTCGTCCACGCGAGCTTCGGTCAGAAGCGCAGCATCCCGCGGCACGGCGGCAAGCGCGTGGAGTTCCGCAAATACGAGCTCTTCACGCCCGACGTCGAATCGCTGACGCTCGAGGAGGGCGTGACTCCGAACGGACAGTCGCTGACGCAGTCCAACGTGGAAGCGGAGGTCAGTCAGTACGGCGCATACGTCGAGGTCAGCGACCTTCTGGACCTCACCGCCTACGACGAAGTGCTCGCGGACTCCGCGGAGCTTCTGGGCGAACAGCTCGGCACCGTGATCGAATGGGTCACCCGCGACGCGATGTGCGCGACGACCAACGTGCAGTACGCGAACGGACACGACTACCGCGACGAGCTGGACGGCAGCGCCGTGCTCACCGTGGACGAGATCCGCAAGGCGGTCCGCACGCTGAAGAAGAACAAGGCGCGCATGTTCACCTCCGCCGAAGACGGCTCCGTGCGCCGTCCGCACTTTGTGTGCATCTGCTCGCCGGACGCGACCTATGATCTACAGAACGATCCGCTGTGGCAGGACGTCAGCAAGTACAGCAACGCGGAGCAGATCTATTCCGGCGAGATCGGCCGTCTGTTCGGCGTCGTGTTCGTCGAATCGACCGAAGCGAAGGTCTACCGTCAGAGCGTTTGTCAGCTCGTGCGGCAGGCGTCGGCGACGTCGACGCACGCGATCCCGCTGCGCACGTTCCTGACCGAGGATCAGATCCGCTATCTGTCCACCCCGGACAACCCGATCTTCCTCAACGAGCAGGAGCTGACGATCCGTTCCTTCGACCGCGAAACGTGCACGCTGACCGTCGATGAATCGGTCACCTATTCGGTCGGCGCAACCGTCTGGACGAACGACGCCGGCGCGTTCATCGACGGAAAGCATCAGTACGACGTCCATGCGACGCTGGTCTTCGGCGCGGACGCATACGGCGTCATCGACGTCGACGGCTCCGGCACGATGGAAACGATCATCAAGCCCCACGGCAGCGAAGGCAGCGGCGATCCGCTGAACCAGCGCGCGACCGTCGGCGCAAAGGTCGCCGCGTACGCCGCGAAGGTCCTGAACCCGCTCTGGATCGTGCGCATCGAGCACACGGTCTCGAAGTAAACCGGTCCCGGGGAAGGAACGCCCTTCCCCGGGCAAAAGAAAGGAGCTAACCCGATGAATACAAAGCAAAAAACCAGAACCGAAAACGAGGAGCACGTCTCCGTCTATCTTCCCTCCGACGGCACGGGCGCGTATCTCGAGGGCGCGCTGAACGGCGTGAACTTCCGGATCCCGACCGATCAGCTTGTGTCCGTCCCCCGCCGCATCGCGCGCATCATTGCCGAAAGCCGCAGGGACCTTCTTGCGGGCAGCCGCGCAACGGACGCGTATTCCGCGGTCGGCGGCAGAAAGCTCGGGTGATCGCCGTGACCGTCCGTGAACTTATCGAAAGCGCGCTCGGCGAGCTGGATCATCCGGACGATTGCGCGGAACTGCCGCTCTGGCAGGAGAAACTGCTGCGGTTTGCGAACGAAGCGGTGATCGACCTTTACGAGACCTTTCGTCCCTGGCGGCGCGATCCGCTGCCGCTTATGAACGGCGCGCTCGATCTGACCGCGCTGCCGTATGCCGTCGGAAAGGTGCTCGGCACGGAACGCGGCGGCATGCGCATCCCGTTTTATTACGGCGCGGATACGAACACGCTTCGCGTGCCCGGCGTGCCGGACGGACCGATGACCGTCGTGTACCGCATCCTTCCGAAAACGCTGGCCGAAGACGACGACGAGCCGGAGCTGCCCGCCGCCTGTCATCCGCTGATCGTGCTGTATATGGTCGGCCGTTTCTGTATGCTGAACGACGCGCAGGGACTGAATCACGCGTCCTCGGCGATGTCGCTGTACGAAACGCGCAAGCGCCGTCTGAAGCTCGACTTCGACGAGCCGACCGATTATCAGATCATCAACCGCCGGTAGAAAGGAGGCGTCTATGGCATATCAGACCGTATCGCTGCCGTCGTTCGGCGGCATACGCATGGATCTGTGCGAAGGACTTCTGAAGCCCGATATGAGTCCGGACGCCTGCAATCTCGACACGCGCTCCGGCGCGCTCCGCACCGCTTCGGGCTTTTCCCGCGTGATGCCGGAGCCGGTGGAGGCGGAACGGTCGCTCGAACGGATGTACGTCTACACGACCGAGCTCGGGAACCGGTATCTCGCCGCGGCGCAGGACGTGCTGTATCTCTACGACGAAAACGCGCACCTGTGGCGCACGCTGTATCAGTTCACAAACGGCGTCATGGGCGAAAGCATGGATTTTCTCAGGGTGCGCATCGGGACGGCAGACCGCCTTCTGATCGCCTGCGGGACCGAGCCGATGATCACATTCGACGCCGCGACCGACCGGATCGAACCGTTCGGCTCCGCGGAAAAGCTGTCGGATAAGTATGTGAGCTTTGCGGAGCTGTACTTCGGACGGCTGTTCACCGCCGGCGATCCCGCATCGCCGAGCCGTCTCTACTGGAGCAAGGCGCCCGGCGGCGGCAGAACGATCGACGACTGGCGCAGCGACGAGGCGAGCGAAAACGTCTCCGGCGGCTTTGTCGACGTCGGCGTGGACGACGATCCGATCACGGGACTGTTCGCGCTGTCGAACCAGCTTCTGATCTTCAAGCGCGACTCGCTGTACCGGCTTCTGGGCGACCGTCCGGGAAACTACCGGATCATCGTCGTCGACGCGTCGTTCCGCCAGCCGCTGCACACCGCCTGCGTGCGCTATACCGACCGGCTGTTCTTTCTGACCGACGGCGGGCTGTGCTTTTACGACGGACAGACCGTGCGCAAAAGCCCGGCGTTCCGCGCGCTCGAGCCGCTTCTGAAATTTGCGAACCTCGGGTATGCGCGCGCCGCCGCCTGCGACGACACGCTGTATTTCGCGATCCGTTCGCGCTACGACGCGCCGTATAACGACACGCTGGTCGAATACGACATCCCGCGCGACCGGTTCATGCTCCGAAAGGGCTTCTGCCCCGTCGATCTGTGTACCGTCCACGGCGTGCTGTATATGCTGACGGACGCCGGAAAGCTCGTCGCGTTCGACAACAGCAGCCGATACGACGGCGCGCCGATCGATGCGTGGTGGACGACGCCCGCGATGGATCTCGGCCGAAAGGACGTGAACAAGACGCTTCTGCGGCTGACCGCAAGCGGCGAAGGCAACCTTGCCGTGCGCGTCGATGCGGACGGCGGCGTGTATGAAACGAGCATCCGCCTGTCCTCTACGCCGTTCTCCGTCACGGAGATCCCGCTGCGCGGCGTCGGACGCGTGTTCCGGCTCCGGTTCAGCTCCGTCAACGGTCAGCCGTTTACGCTCGACGCGCCGGTGACGCTGCTCTGCGATCAGCAGAAGCGGCCCGGATAAGGAGGCGAACGATGGCGTACAAAGCAACCGGCATGCAGGCGCTGTTTCCGGTCTATCTCGGACGGATGCCGTCCGCGGCGATCGACCGCGACACCTACGATTCCGGCGTCTCGCAGAACGAAAACAATCTGAACCAGAATCTGGAGCTTCTTTACAACAAGCTCCTGGAACTCGAATCGGCTTTTGCCGAACATACGGAAGGAGAATAACCACATGATCAGACTACCTATCAAACCCTGGACGCCGCCGATCCGTCTCGACCGCCTCTCCGCAAAAAAGGAGAACGAACGGCAGACGACCGCCGGCGGCGCGGGCGGATCCGGATACGGGGGCGGATCGCAGGCGAAGATCCCCTCGTTTGAATCCGTCTTTCAGCAGATGCTGCAGCACTATATGCCCGAAACCGTCGAATTCGAGCCGCTCTCCGAGGAGGTCCTGTCCGAAACGATCCGCAACTGGCTCCGCCCCGCCTATGAGCAGGCGATCCAGAGCCGTCGGGAGCAGACGGGCAGGATCAACGCCGAGCTCGACGCCGACGCGTGGTCGCGCGGCATGGGACAAAGCACCTATCTCTCGGACGTGAAGAGCCGTCAGCTGCGCGACGAAGCGCGCGACGTGGACACGATCGAGAGCGATTATTCCTCGACGCTCGCCGGACACCTGTACGACGCGATGAAGGAGCAGCAGAAGACGAAGCTCGAAGTCGATCAGTTCAACGCCGAACAGATCAACCGCGCCCGCGAAAAGGCGATGAGTTCCGCGCAGGCGCTGTACCGGTCGTATCTTGCGGGCGGCGGACGCAGCGGCGGCAGAGCAGGCGGCACGACGGCCGCGGCGAACGGCTCGATGGCGGAAAAGCTCCTGAGCGCGCAGGAGAACGCCCCGAAAACGAGTTACAACGCCGTCGCGAACGCGCTTGCGCGGATGAACCCGTCCGAGCGCGCGCGGCTCTATAACCGCAGCGATCCCGGCTACCTCAAGCTGCGCAGCGAGATCCTTTACAGTCTCGGTCCCGAAGCGTTTGCAAAGCTGAAGCGGAGCTTCCCCGCCTGAGCGCAAACAAAAAAGCCGCGTAAGCGGCTTTTTTTGTTTGCGTTTGTTCAGAATGCGTTGTCCAGCGTGAAGCTCAACGGATACGCGTCGTCTTTTTGCATCATCTCGCTCTTGCCGAGCCCGTAGGTGCGGACCTCGATCGACCGCGAAACCGGATCGAACAGCAGTACGCGGTACGCATACGAGCTCGTCTGCCGGTTCAGCATCAGCATGTTGACCGTGCGCTCCGGCGTGCCGTCGCCGTCGTCGTCGAAGGTATGCGCCGCCATCGAGGACTGGCGCGAATGTCCGCAGATCACCAGCCGGACGCTCGGGTATTTTGCGACGATGTTGTTTTCAAGATACCGCGAGTTCGGGAACACCGTGCCGTCCGGCTTCAAAAACCCGTGTGTGGCAAGAATGCAGGGCATATCCGGGATCTGCGCGAAGACCGAGTCGATCCACTCGCGCTCCGCCTTCGATTTCCCGGCGTCCCAGCCCACGCACAGCAGCAGCAGATCGACGCCGCCCGCATGGATCACGACATAAAACATCTTTCCGCCCTCATACATCTGATCCTGCGGCAGCAGCTTCAGAAACGGGCGCTTGAGATAGGCGGTGTATTTCTGCAGCTTCACGCCGAGATCATGGTTGCCCGCGACCGGATAGAACGGCAGATCGTCTGCAAACGCGGAGAGGCACAGATCGAAATTGTCCCACTCCCAGTCCTTGAATCCGTTGTCGACGATATCGCCGGTATGCACGACGGCGACAAGATGCTCCGGCTCGCGCCGGTCCGCGATCTCCTTGCCGAGCGCCTTGAGCTTTTCCGGATACGAGAACGCAAGTCCCTGCGTGTCGGGCAGCCACAGGATCCCGAACGGCGTCGGAACGGGCGTGGGACTCGGCGTCGGCGTCGGCGTGGGCGTGGGCGTCGGCGTGGGACTCGGCGTCGGCGGCAGCGTGGGAAGCTCCGTTTCCGGCGCCTTCACATCCACAACCGTTTCCTCGGCGGGCGTTTCCGGCGGGGCTGTCGGCGCTGCCGGCGCTTCGGCCGTTTCTTCCGGCTTTGCCGCGCCGCCGCAGCCGAACAGCAGCAGCATGACAAGAAGCAGGCAGATGAGACGCAGGTTCTTTCGCATAACCGTTCCTCCAAATCATTCATAACAGTATAGCACGTTATCGTATGTTTCGCAACGCATGAAAAAAGCGTAAACGATGTCCCGATCCGATTGCGAACGCGTCCGATCCGTGATAGAATAAAGAAAAACGTGCAGAGACGCGTCGAAGGGACAGAGGATCATGAATATTTACCTTGCGCTAACGCTGTTTTCGCTGGTCATTCTCGTATACTGGGTGATATCGGATCTGTTCACCATGCTGTTCCGCTTTACGGGACTGCCCGCCGAAAAAGCGCGGTTCCAGGTCGTATCGCTGCTCACCGGCTGCGGCTTCACCACGCGCGAAAGCGAGCTTCTGCTCACAAGCAAGTCCCGCCGGCGGCTCGCGCGCATCACGATGCTGTTCGGATACGTGTTCAACATCACGATCGTATCGACCATGATCAACGTCCTCGTTTCGATCGACCTCGAACGGCCCTCCAACCTGTTCAGTATTCTGATCCCCGTCATCGCCGCCGTCGTGATCATCGTATTCATGCGTGTACCGAAGATCCGCGCATGGGGCGACCGCATCATTGAGCGCCTTGCCGGACGGTTTACAAATACCAAAGGCATCAACACCCTGCTTCTTCTGGATAATATCGGCGAGGATTCCGTGGCGCAGGTCACGCTTGCCGAGGTGCCGAAAGCGTTCCGCGACAAGCCGCTTGCCAGGACCGGAATCCGGCAGGACCAGAATCTGATGGTCATGCTGATCGAAAAACCCGGCAAAAAAGCCGTGCCCGCAGGTGCAAAGACGATCATGGAGACCGGCGACAAGCTGACCGTGTTCGGCGACTACAAAACGATCTCCGCCGTATTCGAGGCGAAGGAGCGTTTCGCCGAGGAGGGATAACGCATGATCTGCATGATCACCCGCGAGGACGCCCTTGCGTTTCCGTTCTCGAACGACGCCGAAGAGATCACGTTCCGCAAAATGCGGCAGCTTCTGGGCGCGCCCGACGCGCTTTGCCTGTCCGACGGAGCCGATCTGCTGTTCGTGCGCGCCGGACAGGGCTTCCCCGCGTGGATCTATACGCGAAAGGGCGTTTCCGGCGAAACGCTTTCGGAGCTTGCCGCGTCGCTCTGCGTATTGAAAGAGGCGCACAACCTCGCGGGCGTGATCGGACGGGCGTCGCTCGTCCGCTATCTTGAGCTTGCCCTGCCCTTCCCCTCGGCGCGCCGGCTCCCGCTGACCGCATATCTTTGTGAAAAACCGAACCGCTTTTCCGCCGAGGGCGAGCGCGTCCCCGCAAAGGACCTCGATCCCGCCGTGTGCGGAACGCTCCTTGCCCAGCTCGGCGAGCAGGCGAGAGAGCCGATCCCCGAAAGCGCGCGGCTCGCAGCCGGAACCGATTTCTGCATCGGCCCGGAAGCATATGCCTGGTGCATAAACGGTACAATCGTGGCGCTGACAAAGGTCACGATGCGATCGGACGGACTTTCCTACATCAACTCCGTGGTGACCGACGCGGATCATCGCGGACGCGGCTACGCGAAGGCGCTGGTCAGCTCCGTCTGCGCCGACGCGCACGAACGCGGCGAACGCACCATGCTCTATGCCGACACGAGCTACGCGCCCAGCAACGCGCTGTACCGCGCGATCGGCTTCAATGAAGCGGGACGGCTGATCGGCTTTGACTTTACGATGTGACCTTATCCTCTTTTTGGTACATCACGCTGTATAAAACAAACCTGTCCCGAATTTGGGATAGGTTTTTTACGTTATCCCTGCAGCCCGCGGGACTGGCGGTCCATGTCCTCGACGACAATGTCATAGATCTCGCCGAGCGTCGCGCAGTATGCCAGCACCTTCCACGGTTCGTTGGTGTGGAAGTGGATCTTGATCGTTTCCGGTCCGCCGACGGCGAGCAGGCAGTCGCCCTCGAGGTTTTCGAGGAAATAGTCGCGGATCGCGTCCTCGTCGAGATCGGTTCCGTCGATCAGAAGCTGCGTGTCATACTTGAATTCAAGTTGTTCCATTCTCTCTGATTCCTTTCTCAAATATCGCCGCGCAGCGCGTAGACCGTGATGCCGACGCACTCGCGCAAAAAGTTGTTGATGCGGATGTACCAGACGTCCGGCGCGGCGATCCCTGCGGCGTCGATGCCCGCTTTTTTCGCCACGCGTCCCGCGCGGAAGACGTGGAAATCGGTCGTAACGAACGCGATCGAAGCATTTTCACCGAGCTGTCCGTCGATGATCTTTTTGGAAAACGCAAAGTTTTCGAGCGTGCTGGTCGCCCGGTCCTCAACGAGGATCCGTCCCGCGTCGATCCCCTTGCGCTCGACAAGGTACTTCCGCATCGCCGACGCCTCGGTGACGGTTTCGCCGTCGCCCTGCCCGCCGGAAACCACGCAGACCGTGTCCGGATGCGTCTCAAGGTACTCCGCCGCGGTGTCAAGGCGGTTAGAAAGCACCCACGTCACACGGTCGCCGTGCACCGCGGCGCCCAGAACGATCAGCGCGTCCGCGTTCACTTTGTCTGCGCGCTTTGCCGCCGTGCCCATCAGGATCCCCAGAAGGATCAGGAACGCCGCGCCGAGCGCGTAGCAGACGAGCAGGATCCATTTCAGAACCGCAGGGAATCCGCTTTCCATATGGTGCATAAACACACCAAGCAGCAGAAGCGGCAGACCGAGGATCGCGGGAAGGATCACACCGAGGTTGAAATTCGACAGCATCGACACGATCAGCGTATCCAGCACCAAAAATGCACCAAGTACGATGCAAATCACGCGAAGCAATTTCATTTGTTCCTCTCTTTCTGACAGGATCAGCATATCACGCGTATGTAACCGAAATGCGATAAAACCGTAAACTTACGATAATCCGAGCGCCCGTTTCAAAAACTGTCCGGTATAGCTCCGTTCGCAGGCGGCGACCTCCTCGGGCGTGCCGGTCGCGATCACCGTGCCGCCGTCGTCGCCGCCCTCGGGCCCGAGATCGATGATGTAGTCGGCGGTCTTGATGACGTCGAGGTTATGCTCGATGACGATGACCGTGCTGCCGTTGTCCGCAAGACGGTTCAGAATGTCCAAAAGCCGCTTCACGTCGTGCGTGTGAAGACCGGTCGTCGGCTCGTCGAGCACATAGAGCGTGCGTCCCGTGTCGCGGCGCGCAAGCTCCGTCGCGAGCTTGATGCGCTGCGCCTCGCCGCCGGACAGCGTCGTGCTGGGCTGTCCGAGTTTGATGTAGCCCAGGCCCACGTCGTCGAGCGTTTTCAGGATCTTTCTGATGTTCGCGTGCTGCGCGAAGAACGGCAGCGCCTCCTCCACCGTCATGTCGAGCACGTCGTAGATGTTCCTGCCCTTGTAGCGCACCTCGAGCGTTTCGCGGTTGTAGCGCTTGCCGTGGCAGACCTCGCACGGCACATACACGTCGGGCAGAAAGTGCATCTCGATCTTTACGATGCCGTCGCCCTTGCACGCTTCGCAGCGCCCGCCCTTGACGTTGAACGAGAACCGCCCGCTTGTGTAGCCGCGGAGTTTTGCGTCCGGCGTGGTCGCGTACAGCGCGCGGATGAGATCGAACAGCCCCGTATAAGTCGCGGGGTTACTGCGCGGCGTCCTGCCGATCGGGCTCTGGTCGATGTCGATGATCTTGTTCAGGTTTTCGATCCCGTCGACGCCGTCGTGGTCTTTCGCGCGGACCTTCGCGCGGTTCAGGTCGTGCAGCAGCCGCTTTTTCAGCACCTCGTTGACGAGCGAGGACTTGCCGGAGCCCGATACGCCGGTCACGCAGATCAGCTTGCCGAGCGGGAAATCCACGGTGATGTTTTTGAGGTTGTTCGCCCGCGCCCCGCGCACGGTAAGCATTTTTCCATTGCCCGGTCTGCGCGTCTCCGGCACGGGGATGGTGCGTTTATGACTCAGGTATTGTCCGGTCAGTGAGTTTTCGCACGCCATGACCTGTTCGGGCGTGCCCGCCGCCATGATCTCGCCGCCGTGCACGCCGGCGCGCGGACCGATGTCCACGATGAAATCGGCGGCGCGCATGGTCTCCTCGTCATGCTCGACGACGATCAGCGTGTTGCCGAGATCCCGGAGTCCCTTCAGCGTTTCCAGCAGCTTCGCGTTGTCGCGCTGATGGAGCCCGATGCTGGGCTCGTCAAGGATATAGAGCACGCCGACCAGTCCGCTGCCGATCTGCGTGGCAAGGCGGATGCGCTGGCTTTCGCCGCCGGACAGCGTCGTCGCCGCGCGCGACAGGGTAAGGTAGTTCAATCCGACGTTCACGAGGAAGCCGAGCCGCGCGTCCAGTTCCTTGAGGATCGCCGCGGCGATCGTCCGCTGCGTGGGCGTGAGCGTAAGGTTCTGTAAAAATGCGCGCGAACGCCTGACGTTCATGTCGCATAGGTCGGCAATGTTGATCCCGCCGACGGTGACGGCAAGCGAGGTCGGCTTTAAGCGCTTGCCCTTGCAGTCCGGGCATGGAATATGCGCCATATACGTCTCGATCTCCGCCTTCGCATAATCGCTCTGCGATTCGCGGTACCGCCGCTCCATATTCGGCACGATGCCCTCAAACGACGCCAGAAAGTGTCCGCCGCCGAAGCTGCGCTCGTACTGCACCTCCATCTTTTCCTTTGTGCCGTACATCAGCGCGTCGCGTCCCGCCTTCGGGATATCGCAGAACGGCGTGTCCATCGTGAAGCCGAAATGCCGCGCGATCGCCTCGTAATACATATCGGAAAACACGTTGTTCGAGCCGCTCTTCCAGCCGGGCGCCTTGATCGCGACCTCGTTTAAGGACAGCGATTCGTCCGGCACGATCAGCGTCGGATCGATCTTCATCTGCTCGCCGAGGCCCAGACACGTCGGACACGCGCCGAACGGATTGTTGAACGAGAACGCGCGCGGCGCAAGTTCCTCAAGCGCAATGCCGCAGTCCGGACAGGCGTAGTTCTGCGAAAACAGCAGCTCCTCCCCGTCCTGCACCGCGACGATCGCCAGATTCTGCCCGAGCACGAACGCGTGCTCCAGGGATTCGGTCAGGCGGCTTTCGACGCCTTCCTTCAGAACGATGCGGTCGATGACCGCCTCGATCGTATGCTTTTTCTGCTTGTCGAGCGCGGGCGCCTCCTCGATCGGATAGACCTCGCCGTCGATGCGCACGCGCACATATCCCTCGCGCTGCAGCCGCTCGATGACCTTGGTGTGCTCGCCCTTGCGTCCGCGGATGCAGGGCGCGATGATCGAAAGCCGCGTGCCCGCGGGCAGCTCCATGACCTGATCCACGATCGTGTCGATGGACTGACGTTCGACCACCCTGCCGCAGTTCGGGCAGTGCGGAATGCCGCAGCGGGCATAGAGAAGACGCAGGTAGTCGTAGATCTCCGTGACCGTGCCGACCGTGGAACGCGGGTTGTGTCCCGTGCTCTTCTGGTCGATCGAGATCGCGGGCGAAAGACCGTCGATACGGTCGACGTCGGGCTTGTCCATCTGCCCGATGAACATGCGCGCATACGAGGATAAGCTCTCGACATAGCGCCGCTGCCCCTCCGCGTAGATCGTGTCGAACGCCAACGAGGACTTGCCCGAGCCGGAAACGCCCGTCATCACCACGAGCTTGTTGCGCGGGATGACGAGGTCGATGTTTTTCAAGTTGTGTTCTCTTGCGCCGTAGATGCAGAGATCCTGATCTTTTCGTTCCATATCATTTATAACGGACCGAGGCGATCGCCTGTGCGGAAATGCACAGCCCCCGTCCTTCGTCGTTCATTCCTTCCGTCGTCGTCGCCTTCACCGAAACCGCGTCCGGCGAGATGCCGAGGTCCGCCGCGATCGTGCGCTCGATCGTTTCCCGGTACGGCGCCAGCTTCGGTCGCTGGCAGATGATCGTCGCGTCGACGTGTGCAACAACCATGTCCCGTTTTTGCACCATCTCGTTGACCTCGCGGAGCAGAACGCGGCTCGAAATACCGGCATACCGCGCGTCGGTGTCGGGAAAGAGCTTGCCGATGTCGCCGAGCTTCATCGCGCCGAGGACGGCGTCCATGATCGCGTGGAGCAGCACGTCCGCGTCGGAGTGTCCCAAAAGTCCCTTCTCGAACGGGATCCCGACGCCGCCGAGGAACAGCTTGCGCCCCTCGACAAGCCGGTGCGTATCGAATCCGATCCCGTAAGCGGGCGGTTCGAGGCGGTTTTTCGCCCACGCCCAGTCCGCTTCGGTCGTCAGCTTGCGGTTTTCCTCGCTGCCCGCGACGAGCGTCGGCGCGCCGAACCGCTTTGCGTACAGCGTGGCGTCGTCGGTCGCATATGCGTCTTGCTCATACGCCGCCCTGATCCGGTCCAGCCGGAACGCCTGCGGCGTCTGCATACGGAACAGCGTATTCCGGTCGAGCGTTTCGACCGCGCCGTTCTCCCTGTGCACGACCGTGTCGGTCACGGGGATCGCCGCCGCGCCGGAGCCGGTCTCGGCCGCCGCTTCGATGCAGGCGCGCACGATCTCCGGCGAAACGAAGCAGCGCGCCGCGTCGTGAATGACCGCGATATCGCCCTGTGCCCGCGCAAGCGCGTTCCTCACCGAATCGGTGCGCTGTTCGCCGCCGCGCACGACGGCAAACGGCACGGGCACGGAAAGCGCCGCGACCGTTTTTTCGCTCTCGCCGTTCACCGCGAACACCAGCGAATCGCAGCCGCCCGCGATCAGCGCGTCCGTCGATCGCTCGATCGCGGTCTTTCCGGCGATCGGCGTATTCAGTTTGTCAAAGCCCATCCGGTGCGAAGCGCCCGCACAGAGCAGGATCCCGACGGCGCTCATGCGTCCCCCGAAAGCACGGTGTAGAGCGAGTCTGCGTCCTCCTTGCGCACGACCTCCGGCGTCTTTTCGACGCGGCACAGCATATGCCTGCCGCCGAGCAGAATGTCGATCGTGTCGCCCGGCTTGACTTCGCTTGCGGGCTTCGCCACCTTGCCGTTAATCGAAACGCGCCCTGCGCCCGCTGCTTCGTTCGCGACGGTGCGTCTCTTTATGATGCGCGAAACCTTTAACCATTTATCCAGCCGCATATCAACCTCCGAACGGCGTAAAGCCGAATCCCCATGTTTTCGTGAACTGCAGGATCAGAACGACGACGCCGAGGATCGCCGTGTAGACCGCAAAGCCGAGAAGTCCCTTCTTCGTGATCAGCCGGATCATAAAGCGCACCGCGAAAAAGCCGGAGATCGCCGCGACCAGCATCGCGAGGATCATCGCCGCGCCGAACGAGAACGTCAGATCGAACGCCGGTTCCTTCACAAACTTATACAGCTCCAGCACCAGCCCGCCGAGGATCGCCGGGATCGACATCAAAAACGAGAAGTCCGCCGCGCTTCTGCGATCGAGCCGCATGCCCAGCGCGCCCGCGATCGTTGCGCCGGAACGCGAAACGCCCGGCAGCACGCCGATCGCCTGCATGCCGCCGATGACAAGCGCATCGGTCCAGCGCATGGTTTTCATCGACTTCGTCGCCTTTCTTCTGCGGCTCATCAGCTCGCTGACCGTCAGGATGATCGCCGTCAGCAGGAAGCAGACGCCGAGCAGGTTGTTTTCGTCGATCCACGCGTCGAGCGCGTCCCATTTCTTCAGAATAAGCGCGACGGCGACCGTCGGCAGCGTCGCGATGATCAGATACAGCGTCAGCGGCTGGATCGGATGCCTGAGGATCGCAAGCACCTGCTCGCGATACACGATCAGCACCGCGATCAGCGTCGCCACATGCAGCATGACCGTGAAAAACGGCGTGCCGAACTCCGCGCCGACGTTGTTCGTCAGCGCAGAAAACAGAGCCAGATGTCCCGAACTGGATACCGGCAGGAACTCGCAGAGCCCCTGCACCAGTCCGAGAAAAGCTGCAACCAGGAAATACATAGATGACCTCCGATAATACTCTAATTGTATCATACTATGAAAATCGCAAAAATACAATAGATGCGAGGTGATTTCATGCTGCGTTACTGGATCCTGAAGCGTCCGGACGGCACGCCCGCCGGACTTGTGCGCGTACAGAACGACCGCGTATTCTTCCGTCTGACCGCGCCGGTCGCGGGGACGTTTACGCTGTTTTCCGATACCGAAGCCGTACCGGTCCTCCCCGAAAGCGAGACCGTCATGCCCGGCGCAGCCGCACTGCTCGGAACGGAAAACGGCGAAACGACCTGCTTCGCCGCCGCGCCGGACGCCAGGCCGTCCGCATACTATCATAAAATCCTGTCCCGAATTCGCACCAAGAAGGAGAAGGCGTCGGCGTCGACGGAAACGCGCGTGGATGATGCGTCCGATATGTCCCGAAATAATACCATGAATGTGACAATGCCGGAAATCGATCCGGAAATGGCGGACAATATATCCCAAAATAGCACCACTGAACCGGACAGCATCTCCGAGACCGCGCGCGAGGCGCAGGCATTTTCGGTGATGCTGCAGCATGCAGATGCATTTTACGCCGCATACGAGGCAGGTCCGTCTGCGGAACGCGTGGATAACTTGGTGCAAAAAGCGGATAAGTCCGAGGACGGCGGGATCGATCTCTTCCGGGAGGAGTATCCCGGCGCGCGCTGGCGGTATGTGGACGGAACGGACGTGCTGGCCCATTACGAGGGAACGTGGCGGCAGCCGAACGGACAGATGCTGCACATTCTTGCGGTGCGCGGGCACGCTGCGCCCCGGCCGCCGCGCGCGCTGTACGGCTTCACACGGTTCCTTCGCGACCGCGACGGCACGGGCTATTGGCTGCGCCTGACGCCGCTGCCGTAAAGCCGGATCTGCCCGATACGGAAAACCCCTCCGTTCATCACGCGGAGGGGTTTTTCTGAGGCGCGGCGCGCATCTGGAGAATGAGGGGATAATCGCGCCGTTGCGGTCGGGGTTCGACCGGCCTCTGTGCCGAACGGTTTGAGAATCATCAAGCAGAACCGCCGGCAAGCATATCCGGCGTCAAAAAGATTGAACACCGTGTTGATTTATTGATTTGTATGTATTATTATAGTATATAAGAAATCGCGTTTCAACCGACAATTTCAGCGATTCCTGTTCGATTATGCGGAGAATCCCGCGATTTTTTTCCGCAAATCGGAAGAAGGAGGACCTCATGAAGAACCCGGGACACCGTGTGCAGGCGACGAAACGTCTGCTCCGCGAAGCGCTGACCTCGCTGCTTGCGGAAAAGCCGCTCAGAAGCATCACCGTGAAGGAGCTTTGCGAGCGGGCGCAGATCAACCGCGGCACGTTCTATGCGCACTACGCGGACGTATACGATATGCTGGATCAGATCGAAGCGGATATGGAGGCGGACTTTTACGCCGCGCTGGAGCCGGTGCTGTCCTCGGCGTACGATCTGACGCCGCCGACGGCGACCGCGAAGGTTTTCCAATGCCTGGAAATGAACGCCGACCTGTGCCGTGCGACGCTCGGTCCGCACGGCGACCGTGAATTCGCGACGCGCGTGATCGAAACCGCAAAAAAGCGGTGTGAGGAAAGCTGCGTGCGTTTTTTCCCGAACGCGGACAAGCTGCAGATCGAAACGTACTTCACGTTCATCACCGGCGGCTGCATCGCGCTGATGGAACGCTGGCTCAAAGACGGCATGAAGGAGAGCTCCGAAATGCTCGCCGCCGCCGCGGAGCAGATCATGGAAAAGGGGCTCGGCTTCCTGCAGTAAAGGATCATGCGGTTTACGGATTACATCTTCGATCTCTACGGCACGCTTGCCGACGTCTGCACGGACGAATCGCCTGCCGCGTTCTGGGAAAGCGCGGCAACGGATGCGAAAGCGTTCGGCGCGCGTTACACGGGCGAAACGCTCCGCGCGCGGTATCTTGCGCTCTGCGCGGACGAAGTCCGGCTGCGCGCCGCAGAGCTTTCCGGCGTGCCGGAGGAATATATCGAACCGGAGCTTTTGAACGTATTTTGCCGCCTTCTTTCCGAATGCGGCGCGGACGCCGGAAACGCCGCCGCGTTTGCAAAAGCATTCCGCCGCCGTTCCACGCGTTGGCTGCGACCGATGCCGTATGCGTCCGAAACGCTGATCGCGCTGAAACAGCGCGGCGCGCGGGTGTTTCTGCTGTCCAACGCGCAGGCGTGCTTCACCAACGACGAGCTCGATGCACTCGGGCTTTCCGACAGATTCGACGGGATCCTTTTGTCCTCGGACGCGGGCATGAAGAAACCGTACCGCGGACTCTTTAACCTGCTGCTTTCCCGATACGAAATCGACCGGACCGCGGCGGTCATGGTCGGAAACGACGCCGTCGCCGATATCGGCGGCGCGCATGCCGCAGGGCTTTGCAGCCGGTATTATCACACATGGCAGTCCGGTCCGCATCCCGCGGCACTGCCGGACGACTGTCTGGAGATCCCCGACCTGTCTGCGCTGCTGCTTTAAGGGAAAAAGAAAAAGCAGAGGTCGTTTGACCTCTGTTTTTTTACGTTCAGGCAGTCGGAAAGGATGCCGGAAACCGCGTTCTTCGCGACGGAGCTATACATGGTACGCGCGGGAAGCGCGCGATCTTCCTTTGTAACGAAGCGTCAGCGAAGTGGAACGTATGCGACGGAGCGAAAACGCGGATAATTTGCGGCGAACAAATAAAAAGAAAGGGCATTGCTGCCCTTTCTTCTTTTCGTTTCTTTTGCTCTTTACATCGCCGCAAATGATCCGGCGCCTTTTACG
>JAFRUN010000006.1 GCA_017438865.1 Clostridia bacterium | reverse complement strand
CGCCTGCTGCACGCCCTCGCCGGAGACGTCGCGCGTGATGGAGACGTTCTCGCCTTTTCTGGCGATCTTGTCGATCTCGTCGATGTAGACGATGCCCATCTGCGCCTTTGCGATGTCGTAGTCCGCCGCCTGGATGAGCTTTAAGAGAATGTTCTCCACGTCGTCGCCGACATAGCCCGCCTCGGTCAGCGCGGTCGCGTCCGACATGGCGAACGGCACGTCGAGGATCTTTGCGAGCGTCTGCGCGAGCAGCGTTTTGCCGCAGCCCGTCGGTCCGAGCATGATGATGTTGCTCTTTTGCAGCTCGACGTCCTCGTTCTTGCCGCCCATCACGCGGATGCGCTTGTAGTGGTTATATACCGCAACGGCAAGCGCCTTCTTTGCGTCCGTCTGCCCGATCACATACTGATCGAGCGCCGCAACGATTTCCTGCGGCTTCGGAATGTCTTCCTTCACATATGCGGACTGTTGCTCGTTCGGCTGCTCGTAACGCATATCCTCCTGCACGATCTCACGGCACAGCTCGACGCACTCGTTGCAGATATACACGTTCGGGCCCGCAATCAGCTTGCGGACCTCGCTGCGCTGCTTGCCGCAGAAGCTGCAGCGTACCTTGTCGAAATTGTCTCTGTCTCTTGTGCCTGCCATTCCGTTATCTCCTCGGTGCAATGATCTCGTCCACGATGCCGTAGACCTTCGCCTGTTCCGCGTCCAGGAAGTTGTCGCGCTCGGTGTCCTGCTCGATCGTTTCGAGCGGCTGACCGGTGCGCTCCGCAAGGATGCGGTTCAGCCGGTCCTTGATGCGGATAATCTGCTCCGCATGGATGCGGATATCCGTCGCCTGTCCCTGCGCGCCGCCGCTCGGCTGATGGATCATGATCTCGCTGTTCGGCAGCGCTCTGCGCTTGCCCTTTGCGCCCGCCGCAAGCAGGAACGCGCCCATGCTTGCCGCAAGCCCGACGCAGATCGTCGCGCATTCACACTTTAAGTACTGCATCGTGTCGTAGATCGCGAGACCGGCGCTCACAGAGCCGCCCGGGCTGTTGATGTAGAGGAAAATATCCTTGTCCGGATCCTCCGCTTCCAGAAACAGCATCTGCGCGATGACGAGATTTGCGGTGTCGTCGTCGATCGGGCCGCCGAGGAAGATGATGCGATCCTTCAGCAAACGCGACCAGATGTCATAGGAGCGTTCGCCGTGGCCGGACTGTTCGACCACCATCGGTATCAAGTTCATTGGATACCCTCCTTATTGTTGCAAATTCGGCTTTTCGCCGTGATTATTCGGCTGCCTTCTCCGGTTCTTCGGTTTCCACAGCCGCGTCCGCGATCAGCTGCACGGTCTTGTCGACCGTGATGCGGTCCGCAAAGTATTCGCGATCGGCGTCGGTAAGCTGCGCCTTGAAGGTCTCGACGTCCGTACCGCTGTTTTCCGCGTACTTTTTGATCTCTTCTTCGATGTCCTCGTCGGTCGCCTGCACGTTTTCCGCCTTTGCGATCGCGTCGATCACAAGCTGCATCTTGACGCGTGCTTCCGCTTCCGGACGGTAGTTTTTACGCATCTCGGTCTCCGTCGTGTTCAGGTACTTAAGGTATGTGTTCCAGTCGAGTCCGCTGCCCGCGAGACGGTACTTGACGTCCTGCATCATGTACTCTACCTGACGGTCGATCATGCAGTCCGGAATGTCCGCCGCCGCGTTGTCGCAAGCGCCCTTGACCGCAAGATTCTCGCGCATGCTGTCCAGATTCTTCTTCTTTTCCTCGAGCATTTTGGCCTTTTTGTCCGCCTTCCATGCGTCGACGGTCTCGAACTCGGAGATGTCGCCGATGAAATCGTCGTCGATCTCCGGAAGTTCCTTCTTCTGGACCGCCTTGACCGTGCACGCAAACACCGCCGCCTTGCCCGCAAGATGCTCCGCGTGATACTCCGTCGGGAACGTCACGTTGACGTCGCGGGATTCGCCTGCGGAAACGCCCACGAGCTGATCTTCAAAGCCCGGAATGAACGTGTTGCTGCCGAGGACCAGCGTCTGATCCTCCGCCGTGCCGCCGTCGAACTTCTCGCCGTCCACGCTGCCCGAGTAGTCGAGCAGCAGACGGTCGCCGTTTTCCGCGGGACGGTCGACGTCGACGAACCGCGCCTGATGCTCGCGCTCCTCTTCGAGCGCCTTCATAACGTCTTCGTCGCTTACAGTATAGTCCGCCTTCGGCACCGCGATACCTTTGTATTCGCCGAGCGTGACTTCGGGCTTTAAGGTGACCTCCGCGGTGTAAACCACGCCCTCTTCCTCGCTGATCGAAAGGATGTCAACGTCGGGACGGTCGACCACGAACAGATCGTGCTCCTTCACCGCCGCATCGTACGGTTCGCCCCAGCAGAGCTCAAACGCATCCTCAAAGAATACGCCCGCGCCGTAATAGGTCTCGATGACCTTGCGCGGCGCGTGTCCCTTGCGGAAGCCCTGGACCGCATAGCGGCCCGCCGTCTTTTTGTACGCCTCGTTCAATGCTTTCCGGAAGGTTTCCGCATCGATCGTGATCGTGAGTTTCGCCTTGTTCCCCTCAAGTTTTTCCAGTTGTGCCATGTTCCTTACTCCTTATCTATATTCCTTGCAAGCCGACCGTGTCGGCATTCTTCGCCGGATTTTGGTATCATACCACAAGACCTCACCGTTTGCAAGCATGGAACACGTTTTTTGCATTTCTGTTGCAAAAAGTTTGCAATGCGCCGTTCGGACGCAATCTTGACCGGTCCCGCGTTCTGTGTTAAGATAAGATGTTAAGAACGGCTGGGCAAAAACGGAGGCATCAATGGAACGGTATTGTCTGATCTCGAACCGCATCGCCGGCAGCGGAAGCGCCGGCGCGTATATCGACCGCGTAAAAGCGCTTTTGGAGAATCGCGGCGTTGCTTTTGAGATCCGCGAAACGCAGTATCCCGGTCACGCGACGGAACTTGCGAAAGCGGCCGTCGACGATGGCTTTGACGTGATCGTCGCGGTCGGCGGCGACGGAACGCTTCGCGAAACCGCGATGAGCGTGGTGCATACCGACCGTATCCTCGGTCTTCTTCCCTGCGGGACCGGCAACGACTATGCGCGTCCGCTCGGCATCCCGACCGACGCAGAGGCGGCGCTGGATATCCTTCTGAACGGAGAAACCCGCACCGTGGACGCCGGCATGGCGAACGATCAGATCTTTTTCAACATCGCGGGCTTCGGCTTCGACGTGGACGTTCTGGACTATACTGAGGAATTCAAGCCGAAGTGCCGAAACGGCGAGACCGCGTACCGGCTCGGCTGTCTCAAAGCCGTGCTCGGACTGAAGCTGCGCCGCTCGACGCTGACGTTTCCGGACGGGACGATCGAGCGGAACGTGCTGATGGCGGCCGCGGGCGTCGGCACACATTTCGGCGGCGGCATGAACGTGCTGCCGGAATCCGATATGTCCGACGGGCTTCTGGACGTGTGCATCGCGCACGACGTGAAGCGGATCGGCGTTCTGAAGCTGCTTCCGAAATTCATCAAGGGAAAGCATGTCGGTCTGAAATGCATCACCTACCGCAAGGCGACCGAGGTTTCGGTGGTCTGCGATCCCGTTTCGCGCATCGAAGTGGACGGCGAACGCATGGACGGAACGCCCGTCACCTTCCGCGTGCTGCCCGGCGCGCTTAAGGTCCGCGCCCCGAAAACCAACTGACCGAAGGATCCGTATCGCATGAGCAGACTCGGCGACAACATTCGTGAATACCTGCGGGAAAGCAAGGACCGCAAGCTGACGGTCGGCCGTATGGCCGTATCGCGGCTTACGTTCTTCGGCGTCGCCGCGGGCATCGTGGTCGCGGGTGTGCTTCTTTTGCTTTTCGTCGTCCTGTCGAAGCGCGACAAGGGGCTGACCTTCACGCGCGCGGACGTCGCCGGCGGCTATACCTACCGCATGAAGGACGACCGCATCAGCTACCGCACGGAGGAGCGGATCTATACCTACGACTGCGCAAAGGACGTTTCCACCTTCTACCCCATCGGCACGATCGAGGGCTACGACAGCTCCGATTCCATGACGATCGTATACGCCGGCTCGCAGTTCGAGATCCAGGGAGCGGAAAAGCCGTTCTCGATCTCCAACGGCACGATCCTCGGCGTGCGCGCAGGCAGGAACTACGCTGCGCTGCTGTACCGAATTCCTGTCGCAGATCGTGACGAGCGATTCATCCAGCTCATTGACAGGGACATGCACGGCGTCGGGAAGATTTCCTTCAAGGACAGCGAGGTTGTCGCGTTCGATTTCCTGGACACCGGTTCGAACGAGCTTTTGTGGGTCTCCACCATGGACGTCGGGCAGTTCACCGAGGAATCCATCGTCCGCATCTATGACTGCGGCAGCGGCGGTTCCATGATCCACTATACCGCGCCGTTCTACAATCAGGCGATCTATAACCTGTATCTTTCCGACCGCTGCCTCTTCATGGTCGGCACGCAGTCGATCATCCGCTACGACCGCGACGGCGACGGTTTCTCCGCCGAGCGCGACCGTGTGCGCGTATACGGCAGCACGATCGTCGATTTTTCCGCCGGCGCCGAGACCGCGTACTTCATCGCTCTGCCCGTTGCGGCGGAGGGCGAGGAAAACAGTCTTGTGCGGCTGATCACGATTTCCGAAACGGACGACCTCTGGTCGAACGTCATGCAGAAATACATGCCCTCGCCGGTCGTGGGCGCGTTCCTGTTCAACGGAAGCATCTGCGTGTTTACGCGTGAAAACTTCCTGCAGTATTCCTTCGCCGGAAAAAAGCTCCTCGATCTCGAGCCGCAGGTCCATCCGGTCGAGGCGTTCCGGTACGGCGCGGACGGATTCTTCGTCGTGACCGAACAGAACTGTTATCGCGCAACGCTTGAATGACGCGGAAAGGAGCCGTCAATGATCGTAACCATTCTGATCCTGGTCGTTCTGGGGCTGTGCATCCTTGCGGGGTACTACCGCGGCGTCATCTATTCCGCCGTGAGCATCGGCGTGACGCTTCTGTCGTTTCTGCTCGCGCTGCTGCTGATCCCCGTGATCGCAGGCCCGGTGCGCGAGAGCAAAACGCTCTACGGCAGTCTGCTCTATTATTTCGAGGGCTATGAATCCGTCAGCAAGACGAGCGTGGAAATGATCCACGATCCCGTTGCGTCGATCGACGGCGAAACGCTCTCGGAGGTCGTCGAAAACGCCGCCCTGCCGCTTCCGCTCGGCAGCGCGGTCACCAGGAACATCCGCCGGGAAGCATACGCAAGCCGCGGCATCACCACGCTCGGCGACTATTTCAACCAGACGATCGTCGACGTCGTGCTCAATATCCTGTCGCTGCTGTTTCTGTTCGCCGTGATCCGCGTGCTGCTGGGCTTTATTCTGCGCATGATCGACTACGGCAGGCAGGGACTGCCCGCATTGAAGCGCTTCGATCCGCTGTTCTCCTGCGGGATCGGATTCCTGCACGGCGTGGTGCTGCTCTATATCTTTTTCCTGCTCGCGCCGATCGTTCTCACGATCGTGCCGAAGCTTGGACGGATGCTGATCGACACGCCGCTTTCCGGCTTCTTCTACCGCATGAACCCGTTTATGTGGATGATCCCGACAACGTAAACAGCAAATCAAAAAGGTCCTTCTCCGGAAGGACCTTTTTTTCTGCAAACCGTTACTTTCCGACGCAGAAATTCGCAAAGATGCGGTCGACGACCTCGGCGTCCACGTCCGTACCGGTGATCGAGCCGAGCGCGTGCAGCGCTTCGGCAAGCTCGGTCGCAATACAATCGGGTTCCGTTTGCTCGCCGGCGCGGCGGATCGCCTTCTGCGCGCGTTCGAGCGCCGCAAGATGCCGTTCGTTGGTGATCGCCGACGTCGACTGTGCGGAGGGCGCCGCGATCGCTTCGATGCGCTTTACGAGTTCGTCGATCCCTGCGCCCGTTTTACAGCTGATGGGAAGCGCGTCCGGAATACAGATCCCGAGATCGCTTTTGTTCGCAATGACGATCCGTGTTTTTCCTTCGGTCTCCGAAAGCAACGCTTCGTCCTCCGGCTTTTTCGGTGTGCTGCCGTCCAGCACGAGCAGTACGGCGTCCGCCGTTTCCAGCGCTTTTTTCGCGCGGTCCACGCCGATGCGCTCCGCTTCGTCGGACGCCTCGCGCACGCCCGCCGTATCGATGAGCCGCACCGGAACGCCGCCGATCGAGATCCGCTCGTCCAGCACGTCGCGCGTGGTCCCCGCCGCCGCGGTCACGATCGCGCGGTCCTCGCCCAAAAGCGCGTTCAGAAGCGAGCTTTTGCCGACGTTCGGACGTCCGAGGATCACGAGCTTCAGCCCGTCGCGCAGGACGCGCCCCTTCCGTCCCTCTTCGATCAGCGCGGCGACGGTTTCCCCCGCCGCACGCAGATCGGTCTTTAAGGACGCACAGGCGGCTTCCTCGGCTTCGTCCGGGTAGTCGATCGCCGCTTCGATCGCGGCGCGGACGTTTAAAAGCCGTTCCTCCGATTCGCGGATGCGGCGGCTGACGCTGCCGGAAAGCTGTTCCAGCGCGGCGCGAAGACTGTTCTCCGCCTGCGCGTTGATCACGTCCATGACCGCCTCCGCCTGCGAAAGATCCATCTTGCCGTTTAAAAACGCGCGGCGCGTGAATTCGCCCGGTCCCGCGGGTACGCCGCCCGCTTCCGAGAGCGCGGCAAGCACACGGCGCACGACGGTCATGCCGCCGTGGCAGTGCAGCTCGAGCATATCCTCGCCGGTGTAGCTCTTCGGCGCCTTGAAAAAGACCGCCATGCAGTCGTCGAGCGTTTCTCCGCCGCGCGAGATCCGCGCGTGCCGCATCCGGTCCGGCTGTTCCCACACGGGCCTGTCGAGCAGTTTTTGCGCGATCGACCGCGCCTGTCCGCCGGAGACGCGGATGACTGAGATCGCGCCGCCGATCGCCGAGGACGGCGCAAAAACGGTGTCAAAGGATTCGATCATAAGGGCAAAGATAAGGCCGCAACGATCTGCGGCCAAAGGTTCGGTTGATTATTTGTCGGGGGTGATGATGACGCGGCGGTTCGGCTCCTCTCCCTCGCTGTGCGTCGTGACGCCCTTGAAGCCCTGCAGCGCGGAGTGCAGCACGCGGCGCTCGTAGGGATTCATCGGCTCCATTGCGACCGAGCGTCCGGTCCGCGCGACCTGCGCGGCGTTCTTGCGGGCGAGACGGCGAAGCGTCTCCTCGCGGCGCGCGCGGTAGCCCTCGGTGTCGACGGAAACGCGGCGGTAGCCGTTCTCCTTGCGGTCCTTGTTCATATACAGCGAAACGATGTACTGCAGCGCGTCGAGCGTTTCGCCTCTCCTGCCGATCAGCAGGCCGTCGGTTGCGGAAAGGATGTTGAGCCGCAGCCCGTCCTCGGTCTCCGCCGCTTCCACGGTCGCTTCGATCTTCATGTGCTCCAGAAGCTCCGAAAGGAAGATCGCGGCGTCGTTCTCTTTGGCAAGCTCCGCGCTGTATGCGATCGCGGGCGCCTGCGGTTCTTTTTCGCGGCGTCCGCCCTGCTCGCGGCGGTCATTGCGCGGCTTCCTGTCGGAACGTTCGCGGCGTTCGCCCTCGTTCCGCTTCCGCTCGCTTTTCCGCTCATGCGCGGCGGCTTTCTCGGCTTCGAAATCCGGCACCACGGGAACCTCGCGCTCGGTGAGACGCACGATCGCGTTTTTCGCGCCGATGCCGAACAGTCCCTTGCTCTCTCTCTGTACGATCTCCGTATCGACCTCGTCGATCGTCAGCCCCATCTCGTTGAGGCCGTGAAAGATCGCCTCGTCGATGTTGCGGCCGGAGAATTCCATACTCCTCATTTCTTGATTACCTCCACAGTTCCCTGTTGCATTTGCATTTTCTTGAAGACCGTTTCGTTCAGGATCAGGGTGATCGCCAGCGAAATGACGTTCGAGAAGATCCAGTAGAACGCAAAGGTCGAGTCATACTGATAGCAGAAGAAGAGCGACATCGCAGGCATCATGAACATCATCATCTTGCTCATGCTCTGCGTCTGCGCCGCCGGATCGTTCTTGTCGCCGGACGCGGGCTGCGTCATGGTCTTTTTCTGGCTGCGCTGCATGATCCACGAGGACAGGAACGTCGTTGCCGCGGCGAGGATCGGCAGGATCGCAAAGCCGTTGGACATCTTCTCGTATGCACCGCCGATCAGCTCGGTGTTCGACGTGATCGGGGAAACGAAGTTCTGATACGCTTCCATGAACGCCTTGCCGCCGTCGCCGGCAATCACATACTGCATCGTGCCGTCCTCCGCGACCGTGCGCGTGAAGAAGTGCAGGTTATACAGGATCTCGTTGAGCACGGTTTCGTTCTTGGAGTAGAAGATGAAGTCCTTGATATTGTTGGTCGACGCGAACGTGGTCCAGAATTCCTGACCGGTCATCAGCGTGCCGCCCGCCTTCAGGTTGTCCGGACGCCAGATGTTAGTGATCCAGAGGAAGCGGGACGCCGCGAACGTCTCCGCGCCCTGACCCGCGTCGATCTTGAGCATCAGATCGAGCGTCTGCTGGTTCGACCACGCGCGGAATGCCGCAAAGAACATGAACAGCAGCGGCATCATGATAAGCATCGGCAGGCAGCCGCCGAACGTGCTTACGCCGTGCTCCTTCATGAGCTTTCTCTGTTCGTTGCTGAGCTTCTGCGGATCGTTGGCGTATTTCTTCTTGATCTTGTCAAGCTCGGGCTGGATCGCCTGCATCTGAATGCCCGATTTTCTCGATTTGATATCGGAAAAAACCGTTAAGAGCTTGATGGCAAGCGTGAAGAGGAAGATCGTCAGAACGACGACCCATCCGCCGGTCGAAAACAGCGCGCACATCTGCCGATAGACCCAGTCCATCGCCATGAACAGCCATTTGACGAGGAAAAAGGATGAATTCATGAATGGTTCTCCTTGTGATTTTTCGGTTCCGGGACGGGATCGTATCCGCCCTTCATAAAGGGATTGCAGCGCAGAAGCCGCCAGATCGCAAGCCCCGTGCCCTTCAGAACGCCGTGCTTTTGAATCGCTTCCATCGCGTACTCCGAGCAGGTCGGCGTATAGATGCACGCGTCCGGCAGAAGCGGCGAAATGTTCCGCTTGTAAAACCGCAGCAGGGCGAGCAGGATGCGCTTCACGGCTCGTTCCTCCAAAGCCCCGCGCGCCTCAGGAGCGATTCCATCTGCTTTCCGATCTCAACGAAAGGCGCGTCCGGCACCTCCGGTCTTGCGATGAAGATGACGTTCCACCCGCCGGCGATCTCGCCGATCATCGGCGTCAGCGCGGCGCGCATGCGGCGCTTTGCGCGGTTTCTCTGTACGGCGTTGCCGACCCGCTTCGACACCGAAAAGCCGACGCGGACCGATTCGTTCCGGCTCCTTGCATAGACCAGCGTGAACAGCGAAGCGCTTTGCGAACGCCCGCGCGCGTAGGTATAGCGGAATTCCTTATGCCGTTTCAGAGAATAGGATCGATCCACCGAATGCGAGTCCCTTATAAAGCAACAGACGGCAAGCGAAATGCCTGCCGCAAGCGCTCTGTCTCATCAATTTGGACAAAAAATACCGTGAACGCGGATTACGCGCTCAGCTTCTTGCGGCCCTTCGCGCGTCTGCGCTTCAGAACATTACGACCGTCCGCAGTCGCCATACGCTTGCGGAACCCGTGAACCTTGCTGCGCTGTCTCTTTTTGGGCTGATAGGTACGTACCATATCCTACACCTCTTTCTTCCGAATATAGTGATGGCGCATAACGCCAAATTAACCTTTCCCATTATAGAGGAAGCGCCCCCGAAATGTCAAGGTATATTTTTCGCGATTGAAAATCTTCCCGAACGAGCCGCCTTTCCGGCGTTTGCTCTCACCTGTCCGTCACAAAAAAGAACGGGTTTTCGATGCGTTCCTTATTCCAGAACGTGATCGCAAGGCGGTAAAGCGCGTGCGCGTGGATGCGGTCGTGCCAGAGGACGCGTCTTAAAACCTTCTTGCGCGTCCAGAGCTCACCGTCGCTGTCCGTAAAGACGCGCGGCGACAGGAAATCCGGCACGGATTCTATCGCGCGGAAGAACCGCTTGCGGTTTTCGACGAGATCGCCCTCGTTTTCAAACGGAACGCCGACCGCGTTCGCGTAATATTCGAGCGTCCGGTTCGTATGCTCCGCCATTTCGCGCGCGGAGCACGGGATCTTGCCGTAGAACGTGCGGCGGGATTTTCTGAGCGCGCGGTCTTTCTGCGGGATCGAGCTGAAGAGCTTTTCAAAGTCCTGTGCGGAGCGGATGCAAAGCTGCTTTTTCTGCGTGTACTCGGTCATGTCCATCGGCAGCCGTTCGGACGGAAACAGCACGTCGCTGTCCGCATCCTCCACATGCAGCGCCGTCTGAAACGCGTGCGTCACGACAAAATCGGACTCCGCCAGATGCGGCATCGGCGCGCCGTGCGCCCAGCGCGCGTATTCGGACAGCGCCTTCGGAAACTTTTCAAGCGCCTTCGACACCGTTTCTCCGCGCGAATACGCGCCGGGATAGGCGTCCGCCCAGAGCATTGCGCCGTTTTCGTTGTATTCCGCTATGACTTCGATGTGCGCCATTTCTATCTTCCCTCCGATCTCCGGATCCGCGTGATGATCTCGTTCGCCTCTGCGTAAACCGCTTCGGGATCGACGTTGAAGGTGTATGTTCCGCGCTCAAAGAGGATCCTGCCCGCGACCATCGTTAAGGCGACGTTCGCCTTGCTGCCGCTGTAAACCACGTTCTTCGCGATGTTGTTGAGCGGCTGCATGTTCGGCGTATGCAGATCGAGCATGATAAGGTCCGCCTGTTTGCCGACGGCAAGGCAGTCGCAATCAAAAAGCCCCATCATCTTTGCGCCGACGGAGCACGCCGAATGCAGCACACGGACCGGATCCGCCGCCGCCGCGCCGACGGTCAGCTTCTGAAGCCCGGTCACGAGGAACATCTCGCGGAACATATCGAGGCAGTTGTTGCTCGCCGCGCCGTCCGTGCCGATCGCGACCGGAATGTCATTCTGATAATACGTTTCGATCGGCGCGACGCCGCTCGACAGCTTCACGTTGCTCGACGGATTCGTACACACATACAGCCCGCGCTGTTTCATGATCTCAAGGTCGCCGTCCTGCGGATGCACCATGTGGAAGCCGCCGCCGCCGAAGTTGAACATGCCCAAAGAATCGAGATATGCGATCGGCGACATGCCCGTGCGCCGGAAGCAGTCCTCCACCTCCGAAGCGGTCTCCGCAAGATGCGTGAAGACCGGCGCCTTAAGCTCGTTCGCAAGCGCGGCAAGGTCTTTCAGGAGCGGTTCGCCCGTCGTGTATTCGGCATGAAAGCCGATCCGGCAGGATACCAGCGGATCGAACGCGTTCAGCATTTCATAATCGCGCTTCGTCGATTCCGCCGTTCCGCCGAAATCGTTCGCCGCGCCGCAGATCGTCATGCGGAAACCCGTATCGCGCGCGCATTCGGCGATGCGGTCCACATGATAGTACATATCAAACGCCGTCGTTACGCCGCCGGACACATATTCGAGGATCGCGAGCTTCGTGAGCGCGTAGATATCGTCGCCGGTCAGATGCGCTTCCATCGGGAAGCAGTCCTCATGCAGCCAGTTGTGCAGCGGCTTGTCGTCCGCAAACGAGCGCAGAAACGTCATGGCGGAATGGGTGTGCGCGTTCTTGAACCCCGGCAGGAGAAGATTCCCCTCACAGTCGATCTCGCGGTCGAATGCGGGCAGCTCGGCGCCGTCCGGATCGCCGACCAGCGCGATGCGTCCGTCCTTTACCCAAAGCTCGCCGTGAATCACCGTTCCGTCCGCCGTTTGCATCGGCAGGATACGCGCGTTTTTGAACCGGATGTGCATGCCGTCCCCTCTCCTTCTTTTGGTATTGTTCAGTATATCACAGCAAACGCGACTATTTCGTGTCGGAGGCATGAACATTCTATGAAATAACCGTCCCTCGCGCGCCCGCGCGAACCTATTATTATATATTATCAAAAAGCTCCCCCTGCGGTTTGACACCGATCGGCGCAAATGGTATGATAAATAAGTACGGTTATGTGTAACCGATCTCATTTGTTTCTGGAAGGAATGCGTATGAATCATCTGACAAAAAACATTCGTCACGTCACTCTGGACGGCGAGTCGCTGCGCATCGAACAGGTCGTCGCGGTCGCGCGTTTTCATGCGAAGGTTTCGCTGTCTCCGAAGACCTTTGCACGCATCGACGCATCCCGCGCGCTCGTCGACAGGATCGTTGCGGAGGGACGCACGGTCTACGGCATTTCCACCGGCTTCGGCGAGTTCAGTAAGATCACGATCTCGAGCGATAAGAGCGCGCAGCTGCAGGAGAATCTGATCCTTTCGCACTGCGTCGCCGTCGGCGAGCCGTTGAACGAGGAGACCGCCCGCGCGATGATGCTTCTGCGTGCAAACGCGCTTTCGAAGGGCAATTCCGGCATCCGCCGCAAGATCATCGAAACGCTGATCGGCATGCTGAACAAGGGCGTGCATCCCGTGATCCCCGAGCAGGGCTCTCTGGGCGCGTCCGGCGACCTGGCGCCGCTGGCGCACATGGCGCTGGTGCTTCTGGGCCGCGGCGAAGCGATCTATCGCGGCAGGCGCATGAGCGGCGCCGAAGCGATGGCGAAGGCGAAGCTCCCGACCTTCCATCTGCTCGCAAAGGAAGGCCTCGCGCTCATCAACGGCACCCAGTGCATGACGGCAATCGGCACGCTCGCGTGGTACGATCTGAACCGCGCCGCAGCGCTTGCGGACATCACCGCGTCGATGACCATGCAGGCGCTGACCGGTCTTCTGTCCGCGTTCGATCCGCGCATCCATGCGGTCCGCCCGCACGCCGGGCAGTCGATCGTTGCGAAGAATATGCGCACGATCTCGGCAAACAGCCCCTCGATGGAGCGGAACAGAAACCTCCGCGTACAGGACGCCTATGCGCTGCGCTGCATTCCGCAGGTGCACGGCGCGGTGCGCGACGCGCTTGCGCACGTCGGGAAGGTGCTCGAAACCGAGCTCAATTCCGTCACCGACAACCCGATCCTGTTCCTCGACGACGAAAGCGTCATCTCCGGCGGCAACTTCCACGGCGAACCGATCGCGCTCGTCATGGACTATATGTCCGCCGCGGCTTCCGAGCTTGCGAACATTTCCGAGCGCCGCATGGAGCGCATGGTAAACCCCGCGCTGTCGAACGGTCTGCCCGCGTTTCTGGCGCCCGACGGAGGCATCAACTCCGGCTACATGATCTGCCAGTATTCCGCCGCGTCGCTGGTCAGCGAAAACAAGGTCTTTGCGCATCCGGCAAGCGTCGACTCCATCCCCTCCTCCGCCAACCAGGAGGACCACGTTTCGATGGGCACGACCGCCGCGCGCAATTTCCGCCGCATCGTGAACAACCTTTATTCCGTGCTCGCGTTCGAGCTGATGGCGGCGGTGCAGGGCATCGACCTCAGAAAGACCTGCGAGCTTTCCCCCGCGCAGCAGGGTGTGTACGATAAGGTTCGCGCCGTCGTTCCGTTCTACGCAAAGGACGAGGAGATCCATCCGATGATCGAGGCGATGAACCGGCTGATCCGCTCCGGCGAGATCGAAGACGATGTGAAAACAATGCTTCCCGATTTTCATTGATTTTTGAAGGAGGATACTATGGACTGTGTATTGAAGCTGGACCGGCTTCCCGAAAAGAAGCCCTTTATTGAAGGCATCCGCCGCGCGCCGCGGCGCGATTCCGTTCTCTCGGAGCACGACATGGAGATCGCTCTGAAGAACGCGCTGCGCTACATTCCGGAACGGTTCCACGAGGAGCTCGCGCCGGAATTTATGGAGGAGCTGAAAACCCGCGGCCGCATCTACGGTTACCGCTTCCGTCCCGAGGGACGGCTGTGGGGCAAGCCGATCGACTGCTACGAAGGCAAGTGCATCGAGGGCAAAGCGTTCCAGGTCATGATCGACAACAACCTCGACTTCGAGGTCGCGCTCTATCCCTACGAGCTCGTCACCTACGGCGAGACCGGCCAGGTCTGCCAGAACTGGATGCAGTATCTTCTCATTAAGCAATACCTCAAAGAGCTTACGAATACCCAGACGCTGGTCATCGAGTCCGGTCATCCGCTCGGCGTGTTCCGTTCGCACGAAAACGCGCCGCGCGTGATCCTCACAAACGGTCTGATGGTCGGACTGTTCGACAAGCCCGAGGAGTTCAACCGCGCTGCGGCGATGGGCGTTGCGAATTACGGACAGATGACCGCCGGCGGCTGGATGTATATCGGACCGCAGGGCATCGTGCACGGCACGTTCAATACGCTTTTGAACGCCGGCAGACTGAAGCTCGGCATCCCGAAGGATAAGGATCTCGCGGGCCGTCTGTTCGTGTCCGCGGGCCTCGGCGGCATGAGCGGCGCACAGGGCAAGGCGGCGGAGATCGCGGGCGCGGCGGCGATCATTGCGGAGGTCGATTATTCCCGCATCGAAACGCGCTACAAGCAGGGCTGGGTGTCTAAGGTCAGCGACGACCTGAAGACCTGTGTCGAATGGGCGCAGGAAGCGCAGAAGGAAGGAAAGCCGCTCGCGATCGCGTATCACGGCAACGTCGTCGATCTTCTGCACTACCTGATCAACAACAACATCCACGTCGATCTTCTGAGCGATCAGACCTCCTGCCACGCGGTGTACGAGGGCGGCTACTGCCCCGTCGGCGTTTCCTTTGCGGAACGCACGCGGCTGCTTGCCGAGGATCACGAGGCGTTCAGAGCGGCGGTCGACGCGTCCCTGAAACAGCATATCGCCGCGATCGACGAGCTTCATAAGCGCGGCACATACTTCTTCGATTACGGCAACAGCTTTTTGAAGGCCGTTTACGACGCGGGCGTGACCTCGATCTGCAGGAACGGCGAAAACGAAAAGGACGGCTTCGTCTATCCGTCCTACGTCGAGGACATCCTGGGACCGCAGCTCTTTGACTACGGCTACGGACCGTTCCGCTGGGTGTGTCTATCCGGCAAGCCCGAGGACCTCGACAAGACCGACGCCGCGGCGATGGACTGCATCGATCCCACCCGCCGCTATCAGGACCGCGACAACTGGGTATGGGTGCGCGACGCGAAAAAGAACAAGATGGTCGTCGGCACGCAGGCGCGCATCCTGTATCAGGACGCAATGGGCAGATTGAAGATCGCGCTGCGCTTCAATGAAATGGTGCGCAACGGCGAGATCGGGCCGGTCATGCTCGGCCGCGACCACCACGACACCGGCGGCACGGATTCCCCGTTCCGCGAGACGAGCAACATCAAGGACGGCTCGAACATCATGGCGGACATGGCGACGCAGTGCTTTGCGGGCAACGCCGCGCGCGGCATGAGCCTGATCGCCCTGCACAACGGCGGCGGCGTAGGCATCGGCAAGTCGATCAACGGCGGCTTCGGCATGGTGCTCGACGGCAGCGAACGCGTGGACCGCATCCTCTCCTCGGCAATGCCGTGGGACACGATGGGCGGCGTCGCGCGGCGCGCCTGGGCACGCAACGAAAACGCGATCGAGACCTGTCTCGCCTATAACCGCGACAACGAGGGCACCGACTGCATTACGATCCCGCATATCGCGGACGACGCGCTGGTGCACAACACCGTATTGAATGCTTTGAAAAATTAAAGGAGAATCATACTATGGCAAAATTGATGGAATGCATCCCGAACATCAGCGAAGGCCGCCGGCCGGAACTGGTCAATGAATTTGCGGACATCGTGCGCGCCGTTCCCGGCGTCACGCTGATCGACTACTCCTCCGACGCGAGCCACAACCGCTCGGTCTTTACCTTCCTCGGCGATCCCGATCAGGTGATGGAAGCCGCGTTCCGCTTTGCGAAGCACGCGGTCGAGAAGATCGACCTGCGCGTACACGAAGGCGAGCATCCGCGCATGGGCGCGGTCGACGTCATCCCGTTCGTGCCGATCCGCGACATGGATATGGCAGAGTGCGTGGAGCGTTCAAAGGTGCTCGGCGAACGCATCGCAAGAGAACTCGATCTGCCGGTCTTCCTGTATGAGGAGAGCGCGTCCGCGCCGCACCGCAAGAACCTCGCCGCAATTCGCAAAGGTCAGTTCGAGGGCATGGCGGAAAAGGTTCTGGAGGACCAGTGGCATCCCGATTTCGGCGGCAACCGCATTCATCAGTCCGCGGGCGTCGTCGCCGTCGGCGCGCGTCAGCCGTTGATCGCGTTCAACATCAACCTCGACACGCCGGACGTTTCGATCGCAAAGAAGATCGCGAAGATCATCCGCGAAAAGGACGGCGGCTTCCGCGCCGTCAAGGCGCTCGGCGTCATGCTCGAGGATCGCAACATCGCGCAGGTCTCCATCAATATGTGCGACTACAAGCAGACGCCGCTGTACCGCGTTCTGGAGTTCGTCCGCTTTGAGGCGGCGCGCTACGGCGTGCGCGTGGTCGGCACCGAGATCATCGGCCTTGCGCCGATGATGGCGTTCGTCGATGCGGCGGATTACTATCTGCAGATCGAAAAATTCGATGCTTTCAAGCAGGTATTGGAGTGCCATCTTCTGTGAAAAAGGTCTTTTTCAACATCGGGGAACTGAAAACCGCGGCCGGATCGGTCGCCGCAGCCGGAAAAGTGCAGGGCGCGCTCCGCTCGCTGCACAGCGCATGGCTTCTTGCGGAAGACGGCGTGATCGCCGCCGTCGGCGAGGGCGAAGCGCCGCATGCGGATGAAGCGATCGACTGCAAAGGTCTGCTCGTCACCGCGGGCCTCGTCGACTGCCACACGCATCTGGTGTTCGGCGGCTGGCGCGAGCGCGAGCTTGCGATGAAGCTCGCCGGCAAGACATATCTCGAGATCCTCGCCGCGGGCGGCGGGATCCTCTCGACCGTGCACGAAACGCGAAAGGCGAGCGAGGACGCGCTCTATGAAAAGACGCGCAGTCTCTTCCTCGAAATGCTGGCGCACGGCACGACGGCAGTCGAGATCAAGAGCGGCTACGGGCTGGACCTTGAGACCGAAAAAAAGCAGCTTCGCGTCGTTCGACGCATGAAGGAAACGTTCGGCGACGTTGCTGCGACGTTTCTGGGCGCGCACGCGTTTCCCGAGGGCGTCGGCCGCGAGGCGTATGTAAACGCGCTCTGCGAAGAGATGATCCCCGCGATCGCCGAGGACGGGCTTGCGGATTACTGCGACGTGTTCTGCGACGAGGGCGTGTATACCGCCGCGCAGGCGGAGCGCATCCTGAACGCGGGCAAACGCTTCGGCATGATCCCGCGGCTTCACGCCGACGAGATCAGAGAGATCGGCGGAACGCAGGTCGCGGCGCGCGTCGGCGCGATCTCCTGCGACCATCTGAGCGAGACCGGCGAAGAAGGCATCAAAGCCCTTCGCAACGGCGGTGTGATCGCGGTCATGCTCCCTGCCACCTCGTTTTATCTCAAAAAGCCGTACGGCGATTTCCGCGGTATGATCGACGCAGGCGTGCCCGTTGCGGTCGCGACCGACATGAATCCCGGCTCGACGCCGAACCTCTCGCTGCCGTTCGCCATGACGGCGGGCTGTCTTTACGGTCGGCTGACGCCGGAAGAGGTTCTGACCGCAGCGACGCTGAACGGCGCGGCGGCGATCGGCATGGCGGACCGGCTCGGCACGCTGGAACCCGGCAAGCAGGCGGATCTCGTCGTATGGGACGCCGAAAACCTCGATCAGCTCATCTACCGCTACGGAACAAACCGCGCAGCAGCCGTATTCAAACGCGGCGTGCGCATGACAGGAAAGGAGAACCTATGGAACGATTAACCGACCTTACCGTTACGCAGTTTACGGACATTCTGGCGAGCGACGCTCCCGCCCCCGGCGGCGGCTCCGTTGCGGCGCTGTTCGGCGCCTGCGGCGCATCCCTTGCCGTAATGACGGCGAACCTTACGATCGGCAAGAAAAAGTATGCCGATCATTGGAACAACGCCGAGTCCGCAAAAACCGTCGGTCTGCCGCTCATCGAGCAGTTTCTGAAGGCGATCGACGAGGACACGCTGGCGTTCAACCGTCTTATCGAGGCGATGCATCTTCCGAAGGACACGGACGAGCAGAAGGCCGCCCGCCGTGCCGCCATGGAGGAAGCGACCAAGGAAGCGGCGAACATGCCCTTCCATACGCTGACGCTCTGCGAGCGCACCGTTTCCGTGCTGGAACAGCTTTCGGGCAGGATCAATCCGAACTGCGCGAGCGACTTCGGCGTGGGCGCGGCGGCGATCCAAACCGCGGCGCGCGGCGCGTGGCTGAACGTCATCATCAATCTGCAGTCCATTTCGGACGAGGCGTTCGTGCAAGACCTCTTCGACCGTGCAAAGGCGATCTGTGACGACGTGATCGCGCGCGCGGAGATTCTTTTCCGGAAAATCGACGCGGAATGCCGTCCTGTTTGCAACCAAATCGAGGGATAAGCGGTATTCCTTGCAAACAGAGAAAGGAGCAACGCCTATGAAACGCTTGCTTTGCTTATTGCTCACGGCGCTCATGCTGCTCTCCGCGGCGGCGTGCACCGTGCAGCTTCCGGCGCCTCAGACCGAAAATCCGACGGAGGTTCCGACTGAAGAACCTTCCGAGCCGCCGACGGAGGAACCGACTCTCCAGGAGGTTCCCGAAGACTGGTTCAAAAGCGGAGAATCCGCCGAAAACCCGCCGATCGAGCTCACCGATCCGGTCAAGCCGATCTTTGAAACGGACGGTTCAATCGAGGTCGGCGGATACGCAGACTTCTCCGATCTGCTCTCCGCCGCGCTGCTGACCGGCACGCAGAACCGCAATCTCTCGCCGGTCAGCGTATACCTTGCGCTCGCGATGGTCGCGGAAGGCGCGAACGGCGACACGCAGACGGAGCTTTTATCGCTTCTCGGCTGCAAAACGATCGAGGAGCTGCGCGGCGTCTGCGGCGCCATGCTCGAAACGCTCTCGATCGACCGCAACGGGAGCACGCTGGATATCCACAACTCGCTCTGGATGGCGGACAAGATCGACGGCGAGACGGTCAAGTTTCACGACGAGTATCTGAACACGCTTGCCGAGACCTACCGCTCCGAAGCGAACACGGTCGAATTCGGCTCACAGGCCGCAAGCAAACAGATCGCGGACTGGATCAACAAACATACGCGCGGCAAGATCAACGTGAAGCCCGAAGCGCTGAACTTCAATCCGGCGACGCTCGCCGTGCTGATCAATACGATCTACCTGAAGGACGGCTGGTCGGACGCGTTCGATCCCGACCGCACCGAACAGGGCACCTTCTTCTCACCGGACGGCGAGATCGACGCCGACTACATGAACCGCACCGACCGGAACGTGACCGTGCGCGAGGGCGACGGCTGGATGGCGTATCGCGTGTATCTGAACTGTGTCGGACGCGTCACGTTCGTGCTTCCGGACGAGGGTACGGACCTTTCCGGGCTTCTCGGCTCGCCCGAAGCGATCGGCGCGCTTCTGCGTTCCGGCGAAGACAAGCGCTGCGACGTGAGCTTGAAGATCCCGAAGTTCAAGTTCCAGGACCGGATGGATCTGACCGCCGTGCTTTCCGCGCTCGGTCTGAACCTGAGTTTCACGCCCGCCGCCGACTTCTCCGGCATGTCCGATACGCCCTGCTGCATCGACAGCGTCCTGCAGGAATCGTACATCGGCGTCGATGAAAACGGCGTGGAAGCCGCGGCGTACACGATGATCGCGATGCGGGCGACCGGCTTTATCGAGCCCGTGGAGCTGCCCATGATCGAGTTCCACCTCACCCGCCCGTTCCTCTACGCGATCGAATCGTACGACGGCACGGTGCTGTTCATCGGCACGGTGACGATCCCGGGCGAACAGTAAAACCGAAACAAAAAAGGACTTCCCCGCATACGGGAAGTCCTTTTTATTTGCGTTTTACATATCGCGGTAGAGTACGACGAGATTCCTGAGAATTTCGACCGCGGCGTCCATGCCCTCGACGGTGATATGCTCGTAGGGACCGTGGAACGCATAGCCGCCGGTGCCGAGGTTCGGACACGGAAGCCCCATGAAGCTGAGCCGGGCGCCGTCTGTGCCGCCGCGGATCGGCTGGACCTTCGGCGTGACGCCCGCAAGTTCCATCGCCTTTTTCGCGTTGTCAATGAGGTGCATACACGGCTCGATCTTTTCCTTCATGTTGCGGTACTGATCGCGGATCGAAAGCGAAACCGTACCCTCGCCGTAGGTGTCGTTGACGACTGCCGCGATCTTTTCGAGCATTTCCTTGCGCCGCGCAAAGTTTGTAAAATCGTGATCGCGGATGATGTACTGCAGCCGTGCCGTTTCCGTGGTGCCCTCGAGCTTGGTGAGATGCCAGAAGCCCTGATAGCCCTCGGTGTCGCGCGGCGTCTGCCCCTTCGGCAGCATGGCGTTGATCTCGCAGGCGACCAGCAGCGCGTTCACCATCTTATCCTTTGCCTCGCCCGGATGCACGTTGAAGCCGTTGATCCTGAAATTCGCCTCCGCCGCGTTGAAGTTTTCATACTCGAGCTCGCTTTCGGCGCCGCCGTCGCAGGTATAGCCGAAGTCCGCGCCGAACCGCTCGACGTCGAAGTGATCCGCGCCGCTGCCGACTTCCTCGTCCGGTGTGAAGCAGACGGAGATCTTTCCGTGCGGGATGTTTTCGGCGATCACGCGTTCGAGCATGGTGACGATCTCCGCAACGCCCGCCTTATCGTCCGCGCCGAGGAGCGTCGTGCCGTCGGTCACGATCAGCGTGCGCCCTTTCAGAGACGCCAGATGCGGAAACTGCGCGTTTTCGAGCGTTCTGCCGCTTTCACCGAGTACGACGTCGCCGCCGTCATAGTGTTCGATGATGCGCGGGCGCACATTCTCGCCCGAAAAGTCCGGCGCGGTGTCCATGTGCGCGATAAAGCCGAGCTTCGGCGCGTTTTCGTACCCCGGCGAGGCGGGCAGCGTCGCATAGACGTAGCACATGCCGTCGACCGCGGCGTCGGTTACGCCGATCCCGTGCAGCTCTTCGACCAGCATCTTCGCGAGATCGAACTGGCGCACGGTGGTCGGAACCGTGACGCTCTCCTCATCGCTCGTCGTGTGCACGACGACATACTTCAACAGCCGTTCGTATGCTTTCATAAAAATCTCCTTCCGGTTTATCCTCTGTTGCCCATGACCTTGACGGTGAACCTGCGTGAGCGCGGACCGTCAAACTCCGCAAAATACACCGCCTGCCAGGTTCCCAGCACCGGCTCGCCGTCGTCGATCATGATCGTAACGCTGCTGCCGATGACGCTCGCCTTCAGATGCGCCGCGCTGTTGCCCTCCGCGTGACGGAACTCCGCGCGATCGGGATAGGTCTTGTTCAGCGCGAACAGCAGATCGTTCTTCACGTCCGGATCGGTGTTCTCGTTGATCGTCACGCCCGCGGTGGTATGCGGACAGTAAACGGTCAGCATTCCGTCGAACACGCCGCTCTGCCTGCAGGCGTCGCGGACCTCCTCGGTGATGTCGATAAAGCCCTCCTTCGGGGTTTCCAAACGGTATTCGTACAGCATAGAATGCCTCCCTTCCCTTTGGTTTATTGTACCATTTCCGCGCCCGTTTCGCAAGCATGAAAAAACGCGGGAGAGCCGCTCCCCCGCGTGATAAAAGGTCGTTTACCGTTTTTTCGGCACGATGACCGTGCGTCCGTTTTCGTCGACGCCGACCTCATAGTTTTCCGGCGACGGATCGTGCTCGGCGGGAAGAAGGTCGGTATGTCCGAACAGCAGCGCGTCCGGCAGGTTGCGCTTTTCTTTCCGCTCGCGCAGATGCTCGCCCATAAAGACGATGTCTGCGGACAGCCCGCCGTCGAGGTTGTACGCCGAAACGCATCCCTCCGCCTTGAACAGCGCGGCAAAATCCTGCAGCTGCATACCGGTCGCCACGCCCGGACGCTTGCCGTCCACGACGATCACCACGAAGTGCCCCGGCTCGATCTGCCCGACGCCGGTGCGCGGGTTGTTGCCGGAAAGCCGGTGCAGACGCAGCCGTTCCCGCACCTCGCCGTTCTGCACAAGGATCGGTCCGAAGCAGTAGACGTCGCGGTAGCCGCGTTCCAGAAGCTCCTCCGTCGTGAACGAACGGTCCTCGAAGAGGTCGAACGACAGCGTCCGCTCGTTCCATGCCATGACGGATTCACCGGTCTTGTGAAGGTACACGCGCCCGTCGCGGATCAGCGTGCTGCGCAGCGTGTACGCCTCCTCAAAGTTGATCATATTGTCGCCGGTGATCAGAAGCACCGCGCCGTAGCGGCGCGCGATGCCGTACGCTTTTTCTCTCGTCTTCCCGCTGCGCACCTCCGTTCCGAAGCCCGACCGGTGCATATTCTTCCGCATCCGGACGTGCGCGACGAAATAGATCTGCGGATCGCCCTGCGGATCGCGCGCCTCGACGCGCCGGATATCGATATCCGTGGATTGATCGCGGAAGGTCCAATGTCCGTTTTCGCGATCCATCGTGAACTGCTCCGGCTCGCCCTCCTCCAGGAAATGCCCCGCGAAGCGCTCGGGCGCGGGCGTTTCCGTCGGCCCGGGCGTCGGTTCCTCGCTCGGCTCCGGCGTCGGCTGTTCGGTCGGGACCGCGGTCTGGACCTGCGTCGGCGCAGGCGTCGGTCCTGCGGTCGGCGCGGCCGTCGGAGAAGGCGTGATCTCCCTGCCCGCGCAGGAAAACCAGCCGCGTCTCTGCTGCTTCGGCGTCGGCGTCGGTTCGGGCGGTTCGGTCTCCTTTGCCGTCGGATCGGGCGATACCGTCGGGTTTTCCGTCGGCGTTCCGACCGGTTCCTCGGTCGGGACCGGCGTCGGCGTGACCGGCGGGTGCAGCTCGACCGAAACGTGCTCAAACAGCGTATCGGTTTTTGCGTCCGGTCCGACCTGCGTCATCGCAAGGCGGTATGCGCCTTCCGCGGAGATCGCGTACTCGAAGAAATCGACGGAATGAAAGCCGTCCAGCGCGTTCTTCGCGACCGCGTTTGCGCTTTGTCCGCCGTACAGCAGAAGCGCCCGGTCGCCGATCGAAATCGCGCCCTCGCCGGATTCCGCAAGATACAGCTTTTGAAACGAATCGGGATTCCGTTCGCAGACCGCCTGCACGATCTCCGAAACGAGCCGTGCTTCCGGCGCGGCGTCCGTATCCGACGGCGCCACGATCACCGTCGGACGGAGTGCGGCAAGCTGTTCCTCGAAACGCTCGTCCGGCTTCTCGCTCTGCCAGCCGCAGCGGAGCTCCTTATAATCCAGACTCAGTTTCCCGTCGATCTTCAGCCGGACGGGATAGGTCCCGCATGCGAGCGTCTGCAGCGCGTCAAAGCCCTCCTCGAGGCGCGCGCGGCTGTAATCGGAAACATAACACACGGCGACGGAAGCGCCGTCGTTCAGAAGCGTCGGCAGCAGCCCTCCGAAGAAGCGGTACTCGTCGCCCGGGTAGGCAACGACGAGCAATACGTCCGGCTGCGCGGCGGCTTCCCACCGGTGCACGGTCTTCGGAAGCGCACCCGCACCGAACGCAAGAATCTCGGAGAGCTTCGCCGTATTCTTTTGATCGAAGGTCAGCCCGACCGCCGTCGTTCCCGCGGGGAGCGTTGTGACGGTCGTCAGAAACGATACCGGAAGGTCGGATTCGGAAAGGACCGATTCACCGGAAAAGCAGGTCAGAATCACATGCGCGGGCTCGCTTTCCCACACGGTGACGAGCTGTGCCGCTTCGCCGGATAAATCGAACCGGACCGTGCTGCCGCCCCTGAACGCAACATAGGTGGACGCAAAGCCGTCCGTCAGCAGAAACGACTCGGATTCGCGTTTTTCGGGCATCGTCACGGAAACCGCGAGACGCTCCGCCTCCGCCGTTTCTCCGACGGTTCGGAAGGTCGCCCACGGGAGCAGCGCCAGGATCAGGGCGAGTGCAAGCAGCGCCTTTCTCTTCATACATCCTCCGTTTTGTTCGGTCCTGTTCAATATACCACGCAAACAGGTTCTCTGTAAAGTAAAAAAAGACGGCGTATTGCCGTCCGATGTCCTTATTGACGACCGTGTCAGCGGAATAATCTTGCCAGCCGGCCGAGCCCGATCGAATGCAGCCAGTATGCGAACCCCTGCGTCGCCCCGCGCAGAACGCCGGTGAGGATCAGCACGACGAAAATCAGCACGATCGCCAGCAGCAGGATCAGCCAGCACCAGTACGAGCGCGCGAAATTCTTGCGGTTGACGTTTCTTCCCGCAAAGGAGAAGACGATCAGCAGAATGAATCCGACGACCGGGAGCGAGAACAGGATACCGTAGCCGAAGTACGCCCACGGTCCGAGCGGGCGGTTCTCCTCCGGCACGACCGGCGCGGGCGGCGGCGCAAAAAGCGGCCCGTCGACGGGCTCGGGCTTCGGTTCGGGCGTTGCGATCTTCACCGGTGTTCCGCATTCCTCGCAGAACTTCATTCCGGGCTTCACTTCTTTTCCGCATTTGCTGCAAAACATAACCGTTTCCTCCTTCTATACGGATCATTGTGTTTCCGCTGTTATCATATATGATTTTGTTCTGTCCTGTCAATCGGCGAACCGTGTTTTTCTTTACAAAAGTAAAGAATCTGTTGAAACTTGTCGAAAAAGATGATAAAATCATTCTGTAGTTTCGGCAAAGCGCAACGGGGAATGCTTTGCATCTTTTCACAGGGGGAACAAATGATACCGGAATCCTTTCGGGTTTGCTACGACAAGCTCTGGCGGCTTCTGTCCAGCCGGAAGATGAAGAAAAAGGATCTGCAGTCGAAAACGAAGCTCAGCTCCGCGGTCATCGCCAAGCTCGGCAAGGGACTGCCCGTCCATCTCAATACGCTTTTGAAGATCTGCAGCGTGCTCCATTGCACGCTGGATGACATCGTGGACGTCAAAGCGACGCTTCCGGATCACATCTGAGGAGGCGCGCCATGCAGACTGTTACATTGAACGGCGCGCTGTACGCCGGTATGTTATCGAGCGGCGCGGACCATCTCGGCTGCTACCGCAAAGCGGTCAACGATCTGAACGTCTTTCCCATTCCCGACGGCGACACCGGCGACAATATGCTCGCAACGGTCTATTCCGGCGCGGACGCGGTCGACCGCGGCGAGGACGCGGACCTGTCCGACGTTGCAAACCGCAGCGCGCACGGCATGCTTCTGGGCGCGCGCGGAAACTCGGGCGTCATCCTTTCGCGCATCTTTTCCGGCATCAATAAGGGCTTTGCGGGCGTCCGGGAGGCAGACCTGTCCGTGATCTCCCGCGCGATGGAATGCGGCGTGGAGGAAGCGTACCGCGCGGTCCCCGTTCCGGTCGAAGGCACGATCCTGACCGTGTTTTCCGACGGCGTGCACTACGCAAACGAACGGATCACAGGCGAATCCACGCTGAAAACGTATTTCAACGACCTGCTCGGCGAAATGCAGCGCTCTCTGGAGCGCACGCCGGACCTTTTGCCGGTTTTGCGCGAGGCGGGCGTGGTCGATTCCGGCGGCGCGGGACTCATCTACATCTTTGAAGGCATGCGCCGCACGCTGAACGGCGAAGCGGTGGAGCGGATAGAAGCCCATGCCGAAACCAAGAAAGCCGACCTCGACGCCTTCGGCGCGGACAGCGTGCTGACCTACGGCTACTGCACCGAGTTCCTTCTGCGTCTGCAGAACGCGAAGGGCGATCCCGAAGCGTTCGACCTTCCCGCGTTCGTCGAATACCTCAACAGCGTCGGCAATTCCGTCGTGGCGTTCCGCGAGGGGACGATCCTCAAGGTGCACGTGCACACGATGCGCCCCGGCGACGTCCTGAACCGCTGCCAGCGCTTCGGCGAGTTTCTGACGCTGAAAGTGGAAAACATGTCCCTGCAGCACAACGAAACCGAACTGCCAGAGGTAAACGTCACCGTACCGAAAGCGCGCAAGAAAGCCGGCATCGTCGCCGTCGCCGCGGGCGCGGGACTCAAAGAAACGTTCCTGTCGCTCGGCACGGACGTCGTGATCGACGGCGGACAGAGCATGAACCCGAGCACGGCGGATTTTCTTGACGCGTTCGACAAAACCAATGCGGACGTGATCTACGTCTTCCCGAACAACGGCAACGTCCTGATGACCGCAAAACAGGCGAAGGACCTCTACCCCGCCTCCGATATCCGCGTCCTGAACACGCATTCGGTCGGCGAGGGCTACGCCGCGATCTCCATGATGGACACGAACGCGGGCGAACCGGACGAGATCACGGCGGAGCTCGACGAGATCATTCATTCCGTGACGACCGGCTTCGTTTCCCGCGCGAGCCGCAACGCCGAAAAGGATGGCGTGCATGTGCGCTCCGGCGATTTCATCGGCTTTATCGGCGACACGATCTACGTCAACGACCGCGACGCGGTCGACACCGCGATCGCGCTTTCAAAATCCATGCACATCGAAAACTGCGGCGTTCTGCTGCTTCTGGTCGGGCTTGACGCGCCTGCCGCCGAAGCGGACAGTCTTTTTGCGGCGCTTACGAAAACGTATCCCAGAACGGAGGTCATCCGCATCAACGGCGGACAGCCCGTTCACCAATATATTTTAGTAGGAGAATAAAACCATGCTGACACTGTTTACCGACACCGACACCGATTTCACCCCGGAAGTGGCGAAGGAATACGGCTATCACCTGATTTCCATGCCGTACAGCATCGACGGAAAGACGATCTGGCCGTATGAGGACTTCGAGGTCTTCGATTCGCACGCGTTCTACGACGGACTGCGCAACGGCATTCTGCCCACGACCGGCGGCATCTCGAAGGAGCGCTATCTCAATTACTTCCGTCCGGAATTCGAACAGGGCAACGACATCCTCTATGTGCATTTCTCCGCCGCAATGACGGTCACGTTCCGCGCGATGGACGAAGCGGTCGCGGAGCTTCTCAACGAGTTTCCGGAGCGTAAGTTCTACCACGTCGACACCAAGGGCATCACGATCGTCAGTTACAACATCGTGCGCGAAATCGGCGATCTCGTGAAAGCGGGCAAAACCGCGGACGAGGTGCTTGCGTGGGCGGATCGGGAGGTTCTGCACTTTGCGCAGTACTTCTTCGCGGACGATCTGAAATTCTTCAAGCGCAGCGGCCGCGTCAAGGGCATTGCGGCGACGATGGGAACGCTTTTGGGCATCCGTCCGATCATCACGATGAACGACGCGGGCGAAATGGTCAGCATCGGCAAGGAACGCGGCAGAGCGAACGCGATGGACCGCCTTGTGAAATTCGCGGAAGAGCTCGGCGACGACATCAAAAGCCACCGCGTGATCATCGGTCACACCGACGTGCCGGAGCTTGCCGAAGAGCTTGCAAACATGCTGCGCGCGCGGTTCGGCGACGATCTGAACATCGAGATCATCGTGACCAATCCCACCGCGGGCAGCCATTGCGGTCCGAACGGCGTCGGCGTCAGCTTCCATGCCTCCCGCCGCTGCTGAAACGGAGGAACGCATGGTAACCGTCAGGGAAGTCAGGACCAAAGCGGAGCAGAAGGCGTTTCTGGATTTTCCGCTTGACATGTATCACGGCAATCCGTACTTCGTGCCGCCGCTGTACGGCGACGAAAAAAAGATCTTCTCGAAGGACTTCATCTACAACGACACCTGCGAGTGCGGCTACTGGCTTGCATACCGCGACGGAAAGATCGTCGGGCGCATCATGGCGATCATCCAGAAGGCATCGAACGAAAAGAACAACGAAAAGCGCGTGCGCTTCGACCGGTTCGACGCGATCGACGATCCCAAGGTCGCCGAGGCGCTGTTCGGCGCGGTCGAGGGCTTTGCGAGGGAGCACGGGATGAACGCCGTATGCGGTCCGCTGGGCTTTTCCGATCTCGAACGCGAAGGGCTCCTGATCGAGGGCTTCGATCAGCTTTCGACCTTTGAGGAACAGTACAACGCCGAATATTACGGAAAACTGATCGAGGGCTGCGGGTATGCAAAGGAGGTCGACTGGGTAGAATCCAGGCTCTACGCGCCCGCGCCGGAGACTGCGGCGAAGCTCAAAAAGCTGTCCGAGCAGATCCTTAAAAAATACAATCTGCGCATCGGCGAAGCGAAGAACGTCAATGAATTCATCCATCGCTATCAGGACGGGCTGTTCGATCTTCTGGACGTCGCGTACGAGGGATTGTACGGCACGGTGCCGTTCACGCCCGGCATGAAGAAGATGATGATCGACAATTTCCGGCTCATCATCGACCTCGAGCACGTTGTGTGCATCCTGAACGAGAACGACAAGGTCGTCTGCTTCGGCGTGAGTTTCCCGTCGATCGCAAAGGCGGTGCAGAAAAGCCGCGGGCATCTGACCCCCGCCGCGCTCCTGCGTCTTCTGAAGGCGATCAAAAAGCCGAAGGTCATCGACCTCGGGCTTATCGCGGTCGCGCCGGAATATGTGAACACCGGCATCCCCGCCGTGATCGCCGCCGCGCTCGCCGATATGCTTTCCGACGGCGTCACCGAGTACGCGGAAACAAACCTGAACCTTGAGGACAACATGCAGATCCGCAACCTCTGGAAGCGCTTCAACGCGGTCCAGCACAAGCGCCGCAGAGCGTACCTCAAGAATCTCGAATAACAAAGAATATAATATTCGCAAACGCCCGCGGCATCTTGAAAAAACGCAGCGGGCGTGATACTATTTCGATGTGTGCGATGTACGCGCAATCCGATCGAAATCCATGGAGGCATGAGCATGAAAATCTCGCAGAAAGCGCTGGAATGCAACCTTTCCCCGATGCGCAAGTTCCATCCCTTTGCGGTGGAAGCCGTGAACAAGGGCAAGACGATCTATCATCTCAACATCGGGCAGCCTGATATCGAAACGCCGCCCGCGTACTATGAGGCGATCAGAAACTTTCAGAATCCCGTTCTGGAATATGCAGCGTCCCCCGGCATGCCCGTGCTCATCAAGGCGGTGCAGAAGTATTATGAAAAGCTCGGCATCCGCTTTGAGGAAAACGAGATCCTGATCACCACCGGCGGCAGCGAAGCGCTGCAGATGCTGATGCTCAGTATCCTCGATCCCGGCAGCGAGGTCATCATCCCCGAGCCGTTCTACCCGAACTACAACACGTTCGTGAAATCGGCGGGCGGCCGCATCCGTCCGATCACCACCTCCCCCGAGGGCGGCTATCGCTATGCGTTCCGCGACAAGCTCGAAGCGGCGTACAACGAGAACACCCGCGCGATCATGTTCACCAACCCCGGCAACCCCACCGGCGTGGTGCTGACGCCCGACGAGCTTCAAACGATCGCGGACTTTGCGAAGGCGCACGATCTGTTCGTCATCGGCGACGAGGTCTACCGCGAGTTCGTTTACGGCGGCGAAAAGCTCGCCACGATCGGGCAGTTCCCGGAGCTCCGTGACAACGCGGTCATCATCGACTCCGTTTCCAAGCGCTTCTCCGCCTGCGGCGCGCGCATCGGCGCGATCATCACCCGCAACAAGGAGCTGCAGCAGAACCTTTTGAAGTTCTGTCAGGCGCGTCTGTCCGTCGCGACGCTCGATCAGGTCGCGTCCGCCGCGCTCTATGACGTCGGTCCCGAATACTTCGAGGCGGTCCGCAGGGAGTACAAGCTCCGCCGCGACACCTGCTTCAAGAAGCTGCTCGAAATCCCCGGCGTTGTGGTCAAGGATCCGGAGGGCGCGTTCTACATGATGGCGGCGCTGCCCGTGGACAACGCCGACACGTTCCAGAAGTGGCTTCTGACCGACTTCGACGACAACGGCGACACGGTCATGTTCGCACCCGGCGAGGGCTTCTACGCAACCCCCGGCAAGGGCAGGAACGAGATCCGCATTGCGTATGTGCTGAAGCAGGATAAGCTGGAGCGCGCGATGGATCTTTTAGCGCTCGGCATCAAGAAATACAACGAGACTCACAAGTAAAACCACGGCGGTCGTCTGACCGCCTTTTTTCTGCCCCGTGATCCAACCAACGGTTGTATAATCTCCGAATAAGTTCATATGGACTTTTCCGGCGTTTTCCGGTATGCTCATATCGAACCGGTTACAAGAACACAAAAGGAGAACAAACATGAACATCGGAGCAAAAATCAGAGAATTGCGGAAAGAAAAGAAGGTCACGCAGGAGGAGCTGGCGGATTACCTGCACATCTCTTCGCAGGCGGTCAGCAAATGGGAAACGGGGGCTTCGAGTCCCGACATCGACATGCTGCCGAAGCTCGCGATCTACTTCGGCACGTCGCTCGACAACCTGCTGGATTTTGACCAGAGCAAGCTCGACGCGGCGATCGAAGCGATCCTGATCGAGAGCGGGCGCGGCGGAAAGGATCCCGCAAGATCGGAAGCGATCCTCAGAAAGGCGCTCGAAAAATACCCGAACAACGACCTGCTATTAACCTGCATTCTGGAGGACATGGAGCAGCAGAACGCGGACGGCAGCCGCAGCACGGAGATCATCGAGATCGGCGAACGGATCCTCGGCTGCACGAAGGACGATTCGAACCGCATCGACGTATACCGCGCCATGGCGGAAACGTACCATCAGATGGGCGAACAGGCGATGGCGGAGCTGTATCTTGAAAAGATCCCCGGCGTGCACTTTATGTACTACGAGATCGCCGCGGCGATCAAGACCGGCGCGGAACGCATCAAAAACATCGAATGTGCCGAGGACCTGTGCATCGACAAGCTCGTCTGCATGCTGTGGATGCGCCGCGAGGAGGCGAAAACCGCGGACGAGATCGACGCGATCGACCGCCAGGCACGCGAACTGTTTGCGTTTTTCAAGCGGTATCCGATCTATACGCACATCACGGAGATCATGGAAGGGCTGTGGAACGACGGCGGGATCATGGAAATCTATTGAAACAGGCATCGAAAAAGGCGGTCAAGCGACCGCCTTTTTCTTTTCACAATGGGACCTCATCCGCCTGACGGCTCCGCTTCGCTTCGGTGGCAGATCGCGCGCTTCCCGCGCGTACCATCGGCACCTTCCCCTTAATTAGGGGAAGGTTTTTGATTCGCGCAAACGTACCCGCAGAGAGCACCACCGCGCTCAATACGCATAGAAATACGTTTCGATGAACCAGTTCCCGTCGAGCAGCTTCACGTCGTGCCGATAGGAGTCGGTGATCTGCTCCTCCGTGTTCGTCGTATAGATCAGGGCGACGTAATAGAGAATGCCGGGATCCCGATAGGTCGTGTCGATCGCCCGCGGGAATTCCACTTTAAAGTACGGTTCATCATCCTCGGAAAAGACCGGATCCGGATCACAGACGTGAAAATCGACGTGATACTCTTCCGAAAGCCGCACAAGCGCCTGTAAACTCTCTGAAAGCGTCGCTGCGTCGACCGTCACATAACCGCGTTCCTGCTCGTCCCAAAACCTTGCTTCCCCGTCGAAAATACTGAAATGCGCCTGATCAGGCCAATCCGTCGCCGCGCGTTCCAAGAGCTCCCGGTGTTCCGTCAAAAACGCCTTTGCCTCCGCTTCCCGCTTCTCCGGCCGCAGAATCGGAAAATCACCGTATTCCGTGCCCGTACAGGTGAAAAACGGATTGCCCGCGGGCGTTTCCGTCGCTTCGGCAGTCGACGCGGGCGTCTGTACGCTCTGCGCTTCCGGCGCATCAGCGCCTTTCGCGCATGCGGCAAGCAAGAACATTGCCGCCAGCAAAAGGATGATCCGTTTCAGTTTCATAGTGTTCAACCTTTCTTGGCTCTCAATCTGATAATCATTCCTCCCCATCCGGTGCGGAAAGGTATTTTCGGAAGAAGAATATGAGGAACGGGATCGAGATCACAAACGTCAGCAGGTCCGCGCCCGCCTGCACCGCTTCGATGCCTGTAAGTCCGAAAGCCGCGGGCAGCAGGAACACAAGCGGCACGAAGAAGATGCCCTGCCGACAGGAGGCGAGGAACGTCGCCCCTACGGCAAAGCCGAGCGACTGATAGAGCTGATTCACATAGGTCGAAAATGCCATCAGCGGGATCGTGACGCACAGAAACCGCAGCATGGCGCTGCCCGCTTCCACGACCGCCGGATCGTCGCGGAACCAGACCATGACCGGCTCGCGGAAGAAAAAGACCGCCAGCGCAATGCTCACGCAGATCGCGGTGCCCGCGCCGGTCGCAACCCAGAAGACCTTCTTCACGCGCGAATAACGCTTCGCGCCGAAGCAGTACCCCGCGATCGGCTGAAAACCCTGCCCGATACCGATCACAATGTGCCTTACGAGCATATACAGCTTGTTTGCGATCGAGATCGCCGCGACCGCCGCCGCGCCGTATACCGACGCCTGCACGTTCAGAAGCGCCGAGGACAAGCTCGCCATGCCCTGCCGGAACAGCGTGGGTACGCCCATGCGGACGATATGCAGATACACGGACGGCTTTTTCGCGATGTATTTCGGGCGGAGACGCACGATGCTCCGGTCGCGCAGGAAGATGATCGTCATGATAAAGAAGCTCGCCATCTGGCTGATCATGGTCGCAAGCGCCGCGCCGGCAATGCCCATGCCGAAGCCGAAGATCAGCAGCGGATCGATAAACAGGTTCAGGATGCCGCCGGAGATCATGGCGATCATCGAATAGACCGCCTGCCCCTCAGAGCGCAGGACGCTGTTCAGAACGAACGCCGTCGTCATAAACGGCGCGCCGATCAGGATGAAGCGCGCATAATCCTCCGCATACGGGATCACCTCGCCGCGCGCGCCGATCAGCGACACCAGCGGGCGAAGGAAGAGAAGACCGAGCGCGCCGATCAGGGCGCCCGCGATCACGCTCATCAGCGCGGCGGACGTGCCGACAGTGCTTGCGTCGTCCACGCGCTTCTGTCCGAGCATGGGGCTGATCAGGCTCGTCGCGCCCATGCCGATGCTGCCGCCGGTTGCCTGAATGATCGCCATCAGCGAAAAGACCACGCCGACGGCCGCAGACGCGCCCGTGTCGATCTTCGCCACGAAATACGTATCTGCGGTGTTGTAGATGACGGTGATGAGCTGGATCAGTACCGTCGGCGCCGCTTTTTTGAAGAGCAGCTTTCCGATCGGCTCGGTCAGCATCTGCTGCCGCTGCGCTTCGCTGTTTACATGCATAACTCCCCCGTGTTCTTACTCCGCCTCGACCGGCCGTCCCGCGCCAATCTCAAAATGAACTTGTACGATGCCGAGATCGATCATGGTATACGGTCCCGGAAGCGCCTTCACAAACGGCTTTCCGTCGCGCAGCGTGAAGCGGAACCGCTGCTGATTGATCGCGGTCGGCGCAAGCAGCGCGGCTTCTACGCCGTTTTTGAACCATTCCGGCACGTCGCCCGCCGCATCCGTGACCTGTGCGAACGTCTTGCTCTTATGCGGCTTCCCGGGCTTTGCGGCATAGCCAACCGAAATGATCGCGGCAAGCGCTTCCCCCTCGTTCAGGTTCTTTTTCACGCGGTTCTTTTTATACGAGCCCGCGATCCAGCAGGTGGAAAGCCCCAGCGTTTCGGCAAACAGCACAAGGTGCTCGCCCCAGTACCCGCACAGCCGGAACAGTTCGTCCGTGTCCGATCCCGCAAGCATGATGTAGTTGTCCGCGTTCTCGAACGCGCCGTACGCCCAAAGCCCCCTGATCGCGCCCGGATCGTTCCGAAAGAGGCGGATCGAAAGACCGCTCTTTTTGCAGCACGCCGCGATCTCGTCCTCCAGCGCCTTCAAAACCTCGCCTTCAATCGGCTGTTTCGTATACGCGCGCACTGAATGCCGCGCGTCGATTGCTTCCCGGATCGTCATGGAACCGTCCTCCCCTGTGTTCTGTATCTATTATAGTATGCCGCCGCGCACCTTGTCAAACGACAGTCGTTGCCAAATGCGTCGGATTTCGATATAATGAAGAAAACCGGAGGCAGTTATGATCGAAAACGTGATCCTTGATATGGACGGACTGATGTTCGACACCGAACGTCTCTATGTGCGGTCCCTTGAAGAATATGTCGGACCGAAAACCGGCGTCGTGTTCCCGCGCGAAAACATCCTCAAAACGCTCGGCTGCAATCACGCCGATTTCAGGCGGATGTTCCCCGCGCTGTTCGGCACGGCGATTTCGTTCGACGCCTGCTACGCAATGATCGAATCGTGGATGAAAAACGAGATGGAAACGAACGGCGTTCCCGTAAAACCCGGGCTCTATGCGCTTTTGGACGCGCTGAAGGCAAGCGGGATCGGCATCGCGCTCGCAACCGGCACCAGCCGCCCGATCGCGCTGGAATACCTCCGGCGCACGGATACGCTCAGATACTTCGACGCGTTCGCCTTCGGCGATCAGGTGACGCACGGCAAGCCGGACCCGGAGATCTTTCTGCTCGCCGCAACCGCCCTCGGCGGCAAGCCCGAAACCGCCGCGGTTTTTGAGGACTCGGTCAACGGGCTCAGGGCGGCGCACGCAGGCGGGTTCTTCTCGGTCTGCGTACCGGATCTCATCGATCCCCTGCCCCTTCTCGACTTTACGCCGGACGCAGTCTTCCGCTCGCTCGACGAGGCGATCCCGCTGATATGCGGGCATAAAAACATATGATTTCCGCTGCCTTCCGTGAGAAGGCAGTTTTTTTCCGAAACTGTGTCCGATTTTGCGATCTGCGGGGCTCTTATAGGGTGAAACCGGTTTTAAGAGGAAACGATGGAACAGTACGAAACATTCAACCGCATCTATGACGCTACGCGCGACGCGCTTCTGCGCTGGCTTCTGCCGCGCATCCGGTCGAGCGCCGATATAGAGGACCTGATGCAGGAAATCTACCGGAAGCTGTACCGGAAGATGCGAAAAAGCGGCGTTCGCGAGCCGGAAAAATATGTGTTCGGCATTGCGAAAAAGGAGCTTGCAAGGTTCTATCGGCGCCGCGCCGTTGTGCAGATATGCGAAGCGCCGCTTTCGGAGCAACTTCCCGACGAGGGGTGTGAGCCCGAGGACATCGTGCTCGACCGCGAAAGCGAGCGGGAGATCTGGGACCTGATCCGATCGGAACCGCTTCCGTCGTACCAGGCGTTTGCGCTGTATTACGGGCTGTCGGTTCCGACAAACGAGATCGCACAGGCGCTCGGCATTTCGGAGGACGCGGTTCGCAAGCGTCTGTCGCGGACACGAGCGCGGCTTCGCCGGTATCTTGAAGAGCGGCAGGCAGAGGAACAGAAAGGAGCATTTCATGAACGAACAGGAAGCATATCAAACCGTGGTTAAAAACCAAATCATAAACGACGACGACGTGAAGCGGTACGCAAAAGCCGCGGTGCCGGAACGGAAACCCGCATTGCGCGTGCTGAAGCCGGTCACGATCGCGCTTGCCGCGCTTCTGCTTGTCTTCGGCGCAGCGATGACGATCCCCGCCGCAAGAGCCGAGGTGCTCGGCTGGTTTGCACCGAGCAGCGCAAGGGATTACATCGGGACCGATCCAAAGGACCGCGAACCCGTGCCGGAAATCGACGGTATGGTCGTCGATGCGTCGCAGAATCAGACCGAAATCAAGTTGAACTATGTCGCCGACGAGCCGTATTGGCGTGAGATCGGCGAGAACTTTTCCGCAACGCTCGGCGAAACGTTCTTCGACGGAAGGGATATCTATCTTCGGATCGACTTTGAGGGGCTGTCCGGCTATCCCGTGTTTGAAAATGCATGGTGTCCTTCGCTTCCCGCCGACGCACTGCTTCCCGCGCTTTTGGCGGCAGAGGACGGAACGGAGCCGGAAAGCCATCTGGTCCTGACGCTTCCGGACGGAAAGGAGCTCCCGGCATGGATGGCGGCGGCTGAACGTCCGGTCGACGGTGCCTTTATCCGGTCATTCCGCGAACGGTTTGATCCTCACAGATCGTACGACGAGGAAACCGCAGCTGCATGGCGGGAAGAGAGTTTGGCGCATTGCAGGGCGAACGGCGCGCGCGCCGTCGCGGACGTGCACATCGACCGTCCCGACGAATACCGTTTTTACCCGGATAACGGCAGGACACTCGGCGATTATATCGACGAAAACGGGTACCTCACACTGTATGTGCGCTATTGGGTATCGGTGGATCGTGCGGAACCCGAGACCAAGCTCGACGTCGATCTCGGCACGGTCAAGGTCAACATGACGGGATACAGGGATATGAAGACGCGCAGCGTTGCGGTCGAAAACGGCACGATCGAGCTTTTTGGCGATGCAGAAATCAGCGATTGGCTGTTTGACCTGGATCCCTCGCGCGGCGTCCGGAGCTGTTCCGTGGATCTGAACGGCGTTAAGCTGCAAGTCGCCACGCCCGGCACGGTCGATATCCTCGGCGTGCATGACCTTCAGATCCTTGTGACGACGCCGGACGGCTGGAGCGAAGAACAGAAGCGCGTGTTCGCGAGAAATCTCCTGTTCGACGTCAAAATTGACGACGATCTTACGATCACCTACGGCGGCGGACTCACGGATAACGGCGACGGAAGCTATACGATGTGCATCGATCTCGGCGACGGCATTCCGCTCAACCGGATCGCGACCATAGAGACGGTGACGCTGACGCCGGTCCTTCATTTGACCTCCTTCCCCGAATCTGCGATCGTGCTGAAGGTGAACTGAACCGGGTATAGCGGGAGCGGCAAAACCGCTCCCGTTTTTTGTCGAAATTCTTGTCGTGTTCCCTTGTGTTTTGCGTCTCGCTGTGATATGATAATATAGGAATTTTGATACGGAGGAATCAGATCGAAATGAAAATCGCGATCATCGGCGGTACCAACATCGAAACGCTCCCGATCCGTTACAAGGAGCAGGCAGTTTCCACGCCTTACGGCGACGTCGTCGTCTTCAAGGGCAAGCTCAAAGAGGGCAACGAAGTCATCTTTCTAAGCCGCCACGGCATCCTGTATGCGCACGATCCGGGCGACATCAACTACCGTGCGAACGTCTATGCGCTGCATCAGATCGGCGTCACCCATGCGATCGGCGTGACCTCGGTCGGCGCCTGCGACTATTCCATGCGGCTCGGCGAATACTGCCTGATCAACGATTTCATGGACTTCACGAAGGGACGCGCCTCTTCGTTCGAGCGCGAACATCGCTCCGCGCTGCACACCGGCATGGAGAACGTCTTTTCCGAATCGCTGAACACCACGCTTGAGGAGCTGATCCGGCAGCACGGCTTCCCGTATTCCGGACGCGCCGTCTATGCCTGCCTCGAAGGTCCGCGCTTTGAGACCGCCGCGGAAGCGCGTGCGCTCCGCATGCTCGGCGCGCAGGTCGTCGGTCAGAGCATCGTCCCCGAAGCGCCGCTGTGCCGCGATCTCGGCATCGAATATGCCGCGCTCGGCATGATCACCAACTACAGCACCGGCATGACCGGCGTCGTCAACGACGTGGTGATCGAACATGTGATGGACGAAAACCGCGAGGATATCTTCACGCTTTGCTTCGACCTGATCCGCCGTTTGACCACCTACGCCGATGCATAACCCCGTCAAAAATACAGCGCCCCGCTTTTTGCGGGGCGCTTCTTTGTTCCGTGCTTACATGATCCGCAGTTCCTTCCGCTCGCCGTCGAACGTCCAATGCAGAACGATGCCGTCGTCCGCATCGACCGTGACGTCGGTCGCACGCTCCAAAAGATCGCGGACGTATCCGAACTGTTCCTTCTGCGCGTCGGTATAGGTGTTCAGCGCGTCGGAGGTCAGCAGCATGCCGCCCAAAAGTGCATTGACGGTAAAGAGCTTTTCCTTTTCCTCCGGCAGGAGTTTGCAGTTGCCTTCGCGCAGGAAGAACACGTCGGGATCGCCCATGAACGCGCGTCCGGTGAGCTCGCGGCGGAAGGTCGTGTCCTCGATGGACTGCTTGGTCGAAACGCGTTCGCGATGCGTTGCCTGCATGATCTTCGTGTCGTTCCAGTCGAGACCGACGTCGCAGCCCACGCGACAGTATTCCACGATGCCGAACGCCGGCCAGAGCGGCACGCCGCAGCCCAATATCTGCTTTCCGCGGCACGCTTTGCGCAGGATGTTCATCGCGCGGCACATCCGCGCCGCCCTCGATTCGGTCTCGGTGCCGAACGGCGCCGCGCCGTAGAGGAAGTCGAGCTTGACGAGGTCGAAGCCCCATTCGTTCAGCACGCGGTCGAGGAACGCCTGCACATAGGCGACGACCTCCGGATTGTCGATGTCGAGCGAATAGAAGCCGCCCCAGTTCGAGCCGTTCGACCACGGCCTGCCCTTGTGCTTTAACAGCCAGTCCGGATGCTGCTCCGCGAGCTTGGAGCCCTTCTGACAAACAAACGGCGCAAGCCAGAGCCCCGCGCGGAAGCCCGCCTCATGGATCGCATCCGCGGCGTTTTTGAGTCCGTTCGGGAATTTCTTTTCGTCCGGCACAAGCCAGTCGCCGACCGCAGTCTCCCAGCCGTCGTCGATCTGGAAGAGATCTCCGGGCCGGAGCAGCGTCTTTGCGCCCGCGAGATCGTCCGCGATCGTCGCGTCGTTGATGTCCTGATAGCGGTTGTACCAGCTCGAATAGCCGAACTGTTTTTTGTCGGTCAGCGGATGCACGTCCATCGCGGAGAACCATCCGTCGAAGACCTCCTTTTCCGAACCGAGCGCGTAATAGAGATCGAACGCGTGGAATTCGCCGTCAACGCGCACGCCCTTGCAGTCGCGCTCGAGCTTCAGCTCGTTCGTGTTCGCGTTGTAGGTGAACAGCGTATAGCCGGGGATCTCGTCGAGCGAGCCGAGCAGCCGGAATGCGGCGCCGTCGCGGAGGTAGAACCACGATTCGCCGTGCGTGACGCCCTTTTTGTACGGGTATTTCACGAAATGATAGTCGCCGTAGCGGTTGATCTGAAACGCGCCGCGCAGAAAACACGGCAGATGCTTCAAACCACGCGTGCGTCCGGTACTGTCGTACTCGGGGCTGTACGTCCAGTTCTGATAGCCGTTGTGAAAGATGTGCGTCGTTTCGAGGCACGGCAGCGCCGCCGTCGCCGTGACGGATTTCAGCTTCGCGTTTTTCAGCGGAACGTTCACGCGGACGCAGCCGGTCAGTTTTTCGCTGCCCGTGAAGACCTCTCCGTCTTCGGTTTCCACGCGCCATTTCAGTTCGGGAACGGCGAAGTTATGCTCGAATGCTTTGATGATCATGCGGTTTTCTCCTCCCTTATTCTCCTTGCATCTGAATGGTAAAGTGAACGGTCACCGGAGCCGTCTGCTCCGTCGATACCGTTAAAACGCCTTCGCCGCCGTGTCCGACGGTCTTCACGTACGTTCCGGTCATGCCGCCCTCCGCGGTCGCGACGTCCGGTCCGATGAGCGCGAGACCGCCGGAAACCGTAAAGCGGACCGGAATCTGCGCGTACGGGGCGGGATTGCCGTTGCCGTCGAGCAGCCGCACGCGAACCGCCGCCGCGTCGTAGCCGTCGCCCTCTTTTAGATCGGTCGAACTGACCTTGACCTCGAGACGCAGTTTTTTGCTCGGGCTGCAAAGCACCGACGCCGTGACGCGGTCGCCGTCCAGCGCGTCGAACCGCCATTCGGTCGCCGTGCCGCCCCAGTTGCCGACATATTTGCCGTACAGCTCCTCGCCGTCCGCCCAGCTGAGACGATACCGCTTCATGCAGTACAGCATGCGCAGTTTGTCGGCAAGCGGCATCCTGTCGATCCCGTATTTCGCCGCCGCCAGAAGCTCGCGGTGCAGCAGCTCCTCCTTCTTTCCGGTGATGCCTTCCTCGCTGATCAGAAGCTGGCCGATGAGATCGTCGACCTTCACCGGCGGGTGCCCGAGCCCTTTCCACGGCTCCGGCCTGAAGATTCTGACGAGCTTGTCGTTCTTATACAGCGCGACGCGTTCGGCGTTCGTGAACGCCCAGATCTCGCCGAGCTCGCCCGCCGGATAGTCGCCGATGCACATCGGCGTACCGAGCGCAAGCACCGGTTTTTCGTCGCCCTGGCTTGCGTAGGCGTATGCGGCGAGCTTCGGATTGCGGAATGCGTCCAGCACACCGTGATAGCACACGCGGTCGCCGGAGCCAAAGTCCTTGTGCGTGGGATAATCGAACATGCACCAGCCGAAACAGCCCGCGTGCTCCCCCGACGCCATCGCCGCATCGAGCGTTCTTGCATGGCGCAGGGCATGCGTCTGCCGTTTGCTCCACGGATCGAAGGACTTGGTCGGGAACATATGCCCCGAATGCTCGGAGATCAGGAACGCCTTTTCAGGATCGGGCGTGATCTTGTCCTTTTTGCGGATCGGATCGTCGAACGCGAACGGCTTGAAGTCGTTGTAGGCATAGACGTCCTCCAGAAGATGACTCTTCACGAGATACCGCACGCCGGAGGTCGCGCGCGACGGATCGAGAAAGTGTGCGAGCGCGTTGGTCTTCTCATAGAACGCGTCGTCGTCGCGGCTCTCGTTGATGCGGACGCCCCACAGCACGATCGACGGATGGTTGCGGTACTGGAGGACCATTTCGCGCACGTTGTCGATCGCCTGCCGCTGCCATGCCTCGTCGCCGATGTGCTGCCAGCCGGGGATCTCCGTGAACACCAGAAGTCCGAGCTCGTCACAGGCGTCGATGAAATACTGACTCTGCGGATAATGCGACGTGCGCACCGCGTTGCAGCAAAGCTCCTCTTTCAGGATACGCGCGTCCTCGCGCTGAAGCCGCTTCGGCGCGGCGTAACCCATGTACGGGTATGCCTGATGGCGGTCGAGTCCGCGCAGAAACGTGCGGAGGCCGTTCAGATAAAAGCCGTCCTTCTTAAACTCTGCGGTGCGGAAGCCGAAGCGCGTCAAAACGACGTCCTGTTCCTGCATCTCTGCGTCATACAGCGTCGTTTCCAGCGTATAGAGGTTCGGCGTTTCGCAGGTCCACGGCTGCGCGTCCGGCACATGCACGGTCGTCGTCCACACGAACAGTCCCTCCGGCGCGGCGATCACCGCGTCGGAATATGCGTCGGCGTTCTGCGCGATGCACGCCCCCGCGCCGTCCAGCACGCGCTGGCGGATCACGGACGCTTCGCCCGAAACGGTGCTCTGCACCTTTGCGGTATGCAGATTCGGCGTCTCGACAAACACGTTTGCGAGGCAGGTATCGTTTCGCACGTCGAGCCAGACGTCGCGGTACAGGCCGCCGTAGGTCAGGTAGTCGATGACATAGCCGAACGGCGGAATCTCGGGATTCTCCGCGGAATCCAGCCGCACGGCGACAAGGTCCGTGCCGTCAAGCCGCACGTCGTTCGTGATCTCGACGCGAAACGCCGTGTAGCCGGTGCGGTGCGTGGTAAGCTCTTTGCCGTTCACATAGACCGTCGCGATATGCGCCGCGCCGTCGAACTGCAGAAAGAGCCGCTTTTCGCGCATCGATTCGTCGAGCGGGAGCGTTCTGCGGTAGCCGTACACGCCCTCGTAATCCTCCGGCCCCGCATAGTGCTGCGGGATCGATCTGGGATTATGCGGCAGACGGACCGGCTCGCCCTCGCCTTCGCCGAGCCGGAAAGCGTTCGTCCAGACCGGCGTAAATTCCCATCCGTCTGAGAGTTTTTTCATCAACACGGACCTCCGATGGTTTGTTGTATGATTATACCATGTTTCGTGCCCCGAAACAAGGCGGAAAACCCGGAAACGCAAAAAACGGACGGAAATCCGTCCGTTTTTTGTTTGATTGTTTTCGGGAATTAACCCTTGACCGCGCCTGCGGTGACGCCCTCTACATAGTACTTCTGCAGGAACATGAACAGCGTGACGATCGGGATCGCAACGATGACGCAGCCCGCAGCGAACTGTGTGAACAGGTTGGTGTCCGGATGCGTACCGAACAGCAGCGAGTACAGACCGACCGAGACGGTCCAGAACTTCGGGTTGTCTGCACCGATGATGACCTTTGCAAAGATGAAGTCCATCCACGGACCGGTGAAGCTCATCAGCGCCTGATAGATGATGATCGGCTTTGCAAGCGGAAGGATGATCCGCCGGAAGATCTTGAAGTTCGTGCAGCCGTCCAGCTTTGCGGACTCGACGAGCGCGTTCGGAATGACGTCGAAGAAGCCCTTCGCGATCTGGAATCCGAGTCCCGCGCCGGCGCTGTAGGCAAGAATCAGACCGATCACCGAGTATTCGGGATGCTGCGGATTGCCCGTGAGACCGATGGACTTCAACAGGAAGTAGATCGCGATCATGCTCATGAAGCCGGGGAACAGACCGATGATCATCGTGATGTTCATGAACGGCTTGCGGAGCTTGAACTTCAGCTTGGACATACAGTATGCCACCGACAGAACGAGGAAGGTGGAAATGAGACAGTCGATCACAGCGATGATCAACGTGTTCAGCATCCATCTCGGGAACGCCTTGGGCACGCCGTAATAGGTCGCCGTAAACAGATCGGAGAAGTTTTTGAATCCGAACTGCTTCGGGAAGAAGTTACTGGTAACACGGCCGATAAACGTGCCGTCCAGCTGATACTCGCACCGGAATGCGGAAAGGATGATCCAGATCAGCGGAACGAGCCAGATGATGCTCATCAGCACCAGGATCGTGTAGGTCACGCCCAAACTGACTCTGCGGTTTCTGGACTGACTCTGAACTCTTTTCGGACGAACAATAGTACTCATTGGAACGTGTCCTCCTCGTTATATGCTTTGCTCCGGCGGTAGGTGATCAGCGTGATCGTTGCCGTGATCAGGAAGGTAAAGATACCGATGACGGCGCCCGTGTTATAGGAGCCCTGATCGATCGTTACCTTATACAGCCAGGTCACCAACAGGTCGGTACCGCCCGCCTGATAGCCGGTGTAGGTCGGTCCGCCGCCGGTCAGCAGGTAGATGGTGTTGAAGGAGTTGATGTTCCCTACGAAGCTGGAGATCAGGTACGGTGTCGTAATGAAGATGACGTACGGCAGCGTGATCTTGAAGAACATCTTCGTCGTGGACGCGCCGTCGACGCGCGCCGCCTCGTAGAGATCCGCCGGGATGTTCATCAGGATGCCCGATGTCATCAGCATCGTATAGGGTATGCCCACCCACATGTTCACGATGATGACCATTACCTTGGCGAGCAATTCGCTGTCCCCCGGTTTCTGTCCGAGGAAGCCGATCGGCTGTGTGGTCCAGCCGAGGTTCTGGAGCATCGTATTGAATGGACCGTACTCACCGAGAAGGTTGCGCACAGCCAGCAGGGAGATGAACTGCGGGACCGCGATCGTCATGATGAAGACGGTACGGAAGATCTTCTTGCCCTTCAGGCCCTTCTTGTTGATGAGAAGCGCCAGAATGATGCCGCCGAAGTAGCAGCTCAGCGTTGCGAAGATCGCCCAGATGAACGTCCATCCGAGGACCGGAAGGAAGCGGTTCTTGATCTCGACGCCGAGCGAGCCCTCTCCGGTGAAGACCGCCGCGAAGTTCTGTACCCCGTTCCAATGGAACAGCTTGGTGCCCAGGTTGTTCATATCCTGGTCGTTGTAGGTCGTGAACGCCAGCGCGATCATGAAGATCGTCGGCAGAACCGTGAATATCAGCGCCGCAATGCAGGTCGGCGTCAGCATCGTGATGTGGAACTTCTGATCGAACAGCGACGCAAGATCCTCACGGAAGGTGGTCGGCTTTTTGCCGATCTTCTTATCCATGTCCGCCTTGAAGGAGGACTGGATGTTCTTGTACCAAAGGATGAAGTAGATCACGATCACCGCGATGGTAACGAAGCCGAACAGGATCATCAGCTTGCAGTCGGAGCCGGTCGTAAAGTGACCGGTCAAGGGATCGAAGTCGCCGCCCTCGGACACATTCTTGAGACTCAGATTCGCCAGTGCCTTGTAGCCGTAGGGCGTGCCGTTGATGGACGGACAGAGTACCATAAACAGGATGATCGCGACCTGCAGCAGCAGGAAGATCGCGCCCTTGATATACTGCTTATGATAGAGATTGCCCGCACCGAAGATGAGATACGAAAGCTTTGTCCCGACGGAGCCGCTTAAAAACATTCTCTTGATGTTCTTGAAAAACTTGCCTATGGGACTGAAGATATTCGATTTCATCTTTGGATCTTTTTTTGATTTAGAATCCATGATTTTTCCCCCATATCGAGTTTAATAGCGTTTGGAAATCGAACAATAATCCTCTTCTCATTAAGCTTTATCCGGAAGATTTGCCGGGAACTCCTTCGGATTCACGCCGTGCATCCACAGATATTCGGCCAGATACAGCGCCTTGCGAATGCCCGCGAGGGATTCCGTTTCGTCAAGGATCTTGTCGCCGGTGGTCGGGTAAGCGGTCTTGTCGATGATCGCGCGGAAGACTGCCGGCGCGTTCTTGGAGTAGTAGTACGTGTTGAGCGTACCGGTCACGAACGGCTGCGGGATGCCCCATTCCGCCATGCTGACCTGCATTGCCGCCAGGTTGTACTGGCTCTCGGTGACCTTGCCCTCGTCAAAGCACTGCTTGATGAAGGTCGCCGCGCCGACGTATGCCGGAACGTTCATGCACTCGAGGTACGAAGCGTTCTGGACGTCCTTGCTCGCCATGTACGCGATCAGCTCCTGCTCCTTCGCATACTTGCTCGCCGCGGAGTTTGCGTTGATCATGAAGCACTTGCAGTCCGCAAACGTGCCGCCGCGATAGATGTCGCCCGCCTTGACGCCGCTGAGGCCTTCGCACGCTTCCGCCGTCAGCGTGAACGTCGGAATGAGCGCGATGCCCAGGTTCGACTCGCCGAGCGCCGCCTTTGCGGTGTTGTAATGCCATGCACCGCCGATGACAGCGAGAACGCCCTGATTGTTCTTATCGAGGTCCGCGTCCCAGCCGTCCGGAGAAGCCCACTTGAAGCCGTTCGGATCCGCCGCAAACGCCTGCAGCCAGCGATAGATCGCCACGGTGTCGTCGCCCTGGCAGTTGCTTTCGCCCTTGCTGCCGCCCGACTGCGGTTCAGCGCCTTCATAGATCTTGACCGTGGTCGCATGATCGCTTGCTCTCGTTGCGAGCAGCGCGAACGACATATTGAAGCCGTCGTCGCCGGTGACCGTGATCGCCTTGCAGCCCGCCGCCTTTGCGGCCTCCTGCAGGCCTTCAAAGGTCTGCGCCTGCGTTTCGGTCACGAGCGCCTTGTTGTAGTAGAGGAACAGTGCCTGAGAAATGTACGGGACGCCGTAGAGGTACTTCGTGCCGTTCAGATTGGAATAGATGACCTTCTGGAACGATTCCGGATTGTCCGCCAGGACCTGCGCATGCAGCGCCTCGTTCGTGATGGGCTTTGCGCACTGCGTTGCGGCGAGCTTGCCGATGTTATCGTGTGCGACCGTATAGATGTCCGCCGCGGCGGTCGGATCGTTGGTGATCGTACCCGCGATAGAGCCGGTGTCCATGCCCTTTACTTCGATTTTGTATCCGAAATCCGGATGCGCGGCAACGTATTCGTCGCATGCCTTCTGATAAAACTCGGCGGATTCCTCGCCTACCCAGACGCGGATCATTCCGTCGTCGTTCGCCTTCGACGGCTGCTGTTGCTGCTGTCCCTGCTGTTGCTGCTGACCGCCTTCGACGGGCGCGGTCTCATTGCCGCCGCAGCCGACGAACAGCGAAGCTGCCAAAGCCAGAACCAGTATACAAACGATCAGTTTCTTCATTTTGATTTCCTCCATATCAGAACTAATTTATTCCGTTGTAAGACAGTTTTTCAATGATCAGAACGCCTGTCATCATGTCAAGGATCGTTTTGTCCTTTCTGCTGCACAGGATCTCGATGAGCCGCAGGACCGGTACCAGAACGAACGTCCATATGCCGGTCAGCAGATAGAGTCCCATACAGTCGATCAGAAAGACGAACAGGAAGCGAAAGAAGATCTGGTACCAGACCGCCCGTCTCTGTCTGCGCTCGTGGAACGGCATGATCCCGGTCATCAGCTTGCCCGGCGTCGCGCGGTTTCTGTTCAGAAACGGCGTCGCCAGCAAAACGGGGAATGTTGCCAGAAGCCCTGCGGACACCTTCAGAAGATATCCGTGCAGCTCTGCCGAAAACCGTTCGTCGAGATACTCGCGGTTGCCGTTCAGCGCTTCCGTGATCGCCGCGGCGTCGCTGCCGTATGCGGCTTTCGTTTCTTCCTCGATCGCGGCGTACCGTTCGTAATGTCCGTTGTAGACATTCGCGGCGGGACTCCGCATGATCAGCGCGGTGAACAGCATGAACAGTCCGAAGATCAGCACCGTATCGAACCCGTCCGCGATGATCCGTTTCAGAAGATACGGCTTGGAGTTCGGTTCGATCTCGATCGTCTTTCCCTGTACCTCCGCCTTCATGTCAGCAGATCTTCATGTCGATTCTGGTCGAATAGACGGAAACGTCCTCGCTGTCCATTGCGACACGAACCGTTTCGGCGTCGAACGAAGGATCCACCTTGATCAGGAATTCCTGACCGTCGGCGCTGACCTTTGCGAACCGGACGTTGCCGTAATCGCAGTATTCAACGACGCGGCCTTCGAGTCCCGCTTCGCCCTCTTCCGCAATGCGGACCGCGTCGCGATTGACCGCATACCGGTATGTGTACTTGTAGCAGTTGTCGCCGTCGATCGAGTTGATCTTGTAGCCCTGATCGGGCGCCGTCTCCAGCGTATAATCGCCGATCTTGTAGAAGAAATGCAGCACACGGTCGTGGCCTTCCTTGAGCTCCCTGCGGAAGAACGTACCCATGAGGTTAACCTCGTCGTCGACCGCCTTCAGAACTTCCGTGCCCTCCACGTTCAGGTTCAGCTTTTCATTCTCAAACGAGAACCGGTAGGTATCGCCCTCGCGGACGTTCTCGCCGACCAATGCAAACAGATAGCTGTCGCCGTTCTCGAGGTACGCAAGCCGGTCGTTGTCGACCTTCTCGATGCGCGTCACCTTGAGCTCGAAATCGTTGCCCTCCACGATGGCATGCGGCGGAACGATCAGCTCGAAGCGTTCCGCTGCGCCGAGCGCCTTCTTGAACGCATCCGGAAGCGCGACCTTGGTGTTGAGAACCGTCATGCCGTCGCCGTCGATCTCGGCCTCCAGCGTATTGAACGGCGGGATCTTGTTCATCAGGGTAACTTCGGTTTCCGCATCGAAGAAGTGGACCTTCTCCGGATCCGGCTCCGCATACACGACGTCGCCGACCTCGATGCCCTTGCTGTCGGTCACCTTAACGACGATCATGTTGCCCTCGTCCTTCATGGTGAACTCGCCGAGGTGATCGCCGAGCTTGCCGTAGATGATGGAATCGCTGCCCAGACGCTCGACGTTGGTAACGACGAACTTCAGACCGCGTCCCTCTTTATTGAGCTTGATGTGCTCCGGACGGATACCGAACGTAACGGTGATGTCGCCGTTCAGATAATGGTTATGGATCTTCGACACGTTCTCGTACGGAACCGCGACGTTGTCGCCGTTCGGGAAAAGCACGTTCACAACGTCGCCCTCTCTCTTCAGCGCCACGTCGAAGAAGTTCATCTGCGGCGTTCCGATGAAGCCCGCAACGAACTTGTTGTACGGCTCGTTGTAAAGGTTCATCGGCGTGTCGATCTGCTGCACATAGCCGAGCTTCATGACGACGATGCGCGTGCCCATGGTCATTGCCTCGACCTGGTCGTGCGTAACGTAGATGAACGTCGTGTTTAAGCTTTTGTGCAGAGCGGTGATCTCTGTACGCATGGCTGCGCGGAGCTTTGCGTCCAGGTTCGAAAGCGGCTCGTCCAGAAGGAAGACCTTCGGGTCGCGGACCAGTGCGCGGCCGAGCGCGACACGCTGTCTCTGACCGCCGGACATTGCCTTCGGCTTGCGATCGAGATAATCCTCGATGTCCAGGATCTTTGCTGCCTTCAAAACACGTTCCTTGATTTCCTTCTCAGGCATCTTCCGGTTTCTCAGACCGAACGCCATGTTCTCGTACACGGTCATGTGCGGATACAAAGCATAGCTCTGGAACACCATCGCGATATCGCGGTCCTTCGGCTCCATATCATTCACCCGAGTGTCCCCGATCAGCAGGTCGCCCGCGGTGATCGTTTCGAGACCGGCGATCATGCGCAGCGTGGTGGATTTACCACAGCCCGACGGTCCGACAAAAACGATAAACTCGCGGTCTGCAATGTCGATGGAAAAATCATTTACCGCTTTGTGCCCATTATCATAGACCTTGTAGATATGGGAAAGCTTTAGATTTGCCATGTTTACCCTCCATTTTGAATGAATTGTTTTTTATGTATACGGCGCGTTCGATTACTCGAAGTGCACCCCGTTGTTTTCAAGCTCGCCCAGGATCGAATCGATCCCCGACAAAAGCCCGTTGACGGTCCCCAGAAGATCGCCCCGCCGGTTATAGATGTAATACACCTTTTCACGGCAGGTGACCTTCCCGATCTCGGCAAGCGGAACGGCGGTCTTTTTGAACAGATACCGCGTCCTGAGAATGCCCTGATCGATAAATGCATAATCCGTCAGCATGGCGAACAGAATCACCAGCGAGCCGACCGCGACGATCGCAAGAAGGATCCCCGCAAAGATCGCAAGCGCCTGTCCCCAGCCGAGTACAAAGAGCAGAACCGCCGCCGCCGTGCTTCCTAAGAATGCGATCAGCGTAAACCAGAACGGCTTTTTGTCGACCTCGGTGCTGACGTCACCGTGTCTGAACAACTTAACTCACCCTCCTCAATACGACGGATTCGTTGACGGAAACGGTCAGCGTGCCGGAGACCGGTCCGTAATTCGTCCGCACGTTGGAATAGACAATCTCGTAGCTGCCGTCAAGCTCCACCGACGTTCCCGAAACGGAATGGATCACGAGGTAATCGCCGAAGCGGTAGCTGACGTTGCCCTTGCCGAAGGAAACGTCCGACATGACGTCCCTGATCTCCTGCCGCGTACCGAGACGGAATTCCGCCGCGGTTTTGCGGAACGCGATCAGCTCCTTCGTCTTCTCGAAGACGTCCGCATGCGTGATCTTCAGCGAATAATCCATCACATTGATGAAGTCGCCGACATTGTACGAGTTGCCGGAATACTTCCCGGTTTCGGGATCCAGCTTGCTGCGCATGAACTCCTCGCCCTCCTGAATGAACGGCACGCCCTGTACCAGGAAGACGATGGCGTCCGCCTGCGTATACGCCGCCTTCAGACGATCCTCGTTCACGGTCTGCACCAGCTGATCGTACAGCGTGTAGTTGTCGTGGCACGACGCATAATTCAGAACGAGATTCGGATCGATGTTCTGCGTCTTGACCGTGCCCTTGGAGAACACGCCCTCCGCGCACATCGCGATCATCGACGCGTCGGACGAAACGCCCTGCACATAGCCCTTGCCGGGTCCGTTGTCGCCGCGGATCGCGTTGCGGATCACGTCATTGAACGCGCCGACCATCACGCCGCTGCCGGAGAAGTAGTCCTGCGCAAGCGATTCCTGAACGGTCATCTGACCGGTGAGCTTCGTTTCGCTCGTGCCGCTCTTCAGCTTCGAGGTGCCGCCCGCCCACGGCTCGCCGTACACCATGATCGCGGGATCGATCGCGCTGCAGTCCTTATAGACGTCGATCATGGTCTGATTATCAAGCAGTCCCATCAGGTCGAAGCGGAAGCCGGACAGATGGTATTCGCCGATCCAGAACTTACACGATTCGCGGATGAACTTGTTGACCATGTACCGTTCGGAAGCGACCTCGTTGCCGCAGCCGGAGCCGTTGTAGAACGAGCCGTTCGCCTTCGTGCGGTAATAGTAATACGGAACCAGCAGGTTCAGGTTCGAGTTTTCGGAGCTGCTCGTGTGGTTGTAGACCACGTCCATGTTGATCGAGATGCCGGCGGCGTGCAGCGCCATCACCATCTTCTTGAATTCGACGATGCGGTTGTATCCGTCGTACGGATCGGTGGAGTAGCTGCCCTCGAGGACGTTGTAGTTCAGAGGATCGTAGCCCCAGTTGTAGTTTTCCGCCGACATCGTATTGCCGGACGTCATTTCGTTGACGGACGAATAATCATAGAACGGCTGCAGCTGCACATGCGTGATGCCGAGCTCCTGCATGTGTCTGAGTCCCGTGGAGACCGTGACGCCGTTCGCCGTATACGAGCTTTCCTGTGCAAGTCCGAGGAACTTGCCGCGGAACTGCTCCTCCACGCCGCTCGTTTCGCTGATCGTCATGTCGCGGACGTGCGCTTCATAGATCACCGCGTCGACCGGACGGCCCGTGAACGGGCGCACATCGGCGTCCCAGCCCTCGATGCCGCTGTTCAGCTTCGTGAAGTTGACCACCATGCCGCGGCGTCCGTTGATGCCCGCACTCTTTGCATAGGGATCGACGACCTCGTTCGTCCCCAGCGAGTTGGTGACGAGGTAGGTATAATACTTGCCGTCGAGGTCCTTCGGCACGGAATACTCGAATACGCCTTTTTCGCCGCGCGTCATTTCATACGTTTCGGCGGGTTCCGTTTCCTTCGTGTAATCGCCGGTATTGTAGATGCGAAGCTCGATCTTTGCGCTCGTCGGCGCCCACACCTTGAAGGTCGTGACCGTCGGGTGTTCCTCGTTGTCGAACGTGGCGCCGAGGTCGGTCCCGTCGTAGTCGTACTTTTCGTTGAATTCTTCGGTATCGTAATAATTCGTAAACATCAGTCCGACCTGATTGATCCAAGTGGGGTCGAAGCGGTAGCTGACCTTCACCACGTCGCAGAGGTCGATCCCGTCTCCGTTGAGGTTAAGGTCGACTCTCTTCAGCGAAGCGTCGTACTCGCCCATCGTGAAGTTCTCGTAGGGTTCGTCGTTGACCGTCAGATCAAAGCGTGTCTGATACGGTCTGAACTCGCCGGAAAGCGGCTTGAAATACACCGAGATCGTCTTTTCGCCTTGCAGCAGCGCATAGCTGATAATGGATTTCAGCGCATTGTCCTGCGTATAGAACACCGTCGATTCGGTCGTGCGCACATAAACGTCCTGGATGCCGTCCGGCGTTTCCGGCTGCACGTCGATCACGCGGTCGCCGTCCGGGTCCTTCGCCCAGTTGTCCGTGCGGATGATGAAGCCGAGCTTGTCGACCGGCTTGCCGCCGGAGATCAGATCGAGGTCCAGATCGACGTACACGCCGTAATCGTCATACCCCGTGAACTCGTACGCCGCGCCGTTGCCGCCGTTGGTCATATCCCACGCCCAGACGTTCCACGGTGTGTACGGACTTCTGTCGTTGAAGCTGTCGTCGTTGCGTCTGTAATGCAGGCGGACGAACTTCGTTTCGGCGTTCGGCTGCGACGCGTGATCCGTTTCATCCTTTGTATACTTGTCGATGACGTCGCCCGCCGGAACCAGTGCGATCGGAACGTCGTCCGGTCCCTCGTCGACGACGACCGGCGCTTCCGTTTCCTTCGGCGCTTCCGTCACGGCCGGCGCTTCCGTCACGACCGGCGCACTGTCCTTCGGCTGTTTTCCGCAGCCCGGAAGAAGCAGCGTCGCGGCGAGCAGGACCGTCAGCAGGAACGCAAGCCATTTCCTCGTTTTCATTGCAAGTCCCCCTTAAAATCCGGACATATCGAAGAATCCCAGTGTGAGGAGATCGCCTTTGATGTCGGTGCTCTGCATGATCACGTTGGAATCCCAGTTGTTCACGTCGGCGATCTCATAGCCCTTCTCGAACGCGGCGACAAGGAAGCCGGTCATGCCCGTCGTATCCACGACCATGATGCCGTCGCGGATCTCGTAATCCTTGCTCCATCTGCCCGGACTCCAGCTCCAGATATAGAGCTCGTATTCGCCGTTCAGATATTTCTCATCGATGTTGATCAGGTTGAAGCCGCCTTCCAGCAGCTGAATCTGCGTATAGGTGAACATCTGTTCAAACGTGTTCTTTCCGGTGCGGACGACGACCGAAAGATCCGCCTTCCCGTCCTTTACATATTCGTGCACCGGCACCTCGGCTTCGTTCGTGAACGGATGCGTGTCCGAAGCGTCGCCGTTGAAATAGTAATACGCTTCCTCGCAGTTGCGGGTTTTCAGCGTGATGATCTTTTCTCCTGCGAACGAGCAGTCGCGCTCGGAAACGGCGAGCTGCGGATGCAGGTCCTTCGAACGGGTGACCACCGCAAGCCCGTTCGCCTCGAACTGCACGCGCGCGACGTGATCGCGGACCTCGACCGGTTTGCCCGTCAGAGAATCGTAATAGATGCCGTCCTCGAGATGCGGGACCGCTACCTCGACGACCGCCTCCGGATCCACCGCGCCCACGTTCAGGATCAGCACACCCTGATCGTCGGGCGCGATCTTTTCGTTGATGTAACAGGTTCCGTCGACCGATTCAAAGGAATCCGCGGCGTAGAACCGGTTATGGAAGCGGTTGCTCACCGCAACGTATTCGCTTTCAAACGCATAGGAACCGATCTGACCGACGACCAGTTCATCGTTCGGGCGCGCCAGATACAGACCGCCCAGTCCCTTCTTCGCGGCGATGACCGACCAGAACTTTGCCACGCGGACGTCGCTGTAATGCGTGTTGGAAGAAACGTATTCATCGTGGCTTTCCACCCACGCGATCAGCTTGGTCGCGTCGCCGCCCTTCAGCAGCGCGTTCAGCACGCGGTTCGGATCCTTCTGAGCAAACGCGCTCTTGAACTGCGACGTAAATCCGTCGTCGGTGATGCGCATATGGTCCGTATAGCTGGACAGCGTGCGTCCCGACGGTTCGCCGAGGATCTCGCCGTATGCGTAAAGCTCTTTTCCGGTCTTCTCGCGGTAATAGTCCTTCGCTTTTTCCAGCGTGTTGTTCCAGAAATCGCTCGGATAGTCGGGATCCTGCTCCGTTTCGACGTGCTTGGCGGCGTCGAATCGGAACCCGTCGACGCCCGCGTCGATGCACTCCGTGAGAAGTGCAAGCACGCGCTCCTGCACGTACGGATTGGAGGTGTCAAGGTCGGGCAGATTGCCGTAGGCGTAAACCTGCGTGTCCGCGCCGGAGCCCTTGGCGTTCTTGTTGTGATGGAACGTCACGCCGATGCCGTCGACGTCCTCGTTCCGGTTGTTGTAGATCTTCGGCTCGTATTCCGCCACCTGCGGCAGAACCGTCGGCGTTCCGTCGGCTTCCCTTGCATCGTCATCGATGTTCGCCATATGGTTCACGACGATGTCGGCGAGGATGCAGATGCCGTACTTGTCCGCCTCGCGGCACAGCGTCTCGAGCTCTTCCCTGCTGCCGAGCGCGGAATTGTCGCCGACGGAGAAGCTCAGAGGCTGATAGAACGCCCACCAGGCGGAGCCGCCACCCTTCGGCTGCTGGACCGGCATGGTCAGAACATTTTTAAAGCCCGCGTTGCGGATGTTTTCGAGATTGATCATGATCTCGTGATACGTCCAGTTGAACGCGTGCAGCGTCAATCCGTCCTCCGCGTTTTCGGGAAGACGGTCCTCGTAGGTATCCGCAAATTCTTTCAATTCCGGGACGTCCGCCTTCGGTTCTTCCGTCGGCGCAGCCGTTTCCGCAGCAGCGGGCTTCGATGTGACCGCCGGTTCCGCCGGTTTGTCTTTTTTGCAGCCGAACGCGGTCAGAAGCAGAAGCAGCGCAAGGCATCCGCAGAGAAGATTCTTTTTCATACCGGACCTCTCAAAAATGTTCGGATCATGCCGTCAAAATAAGGATTGGGCTGACGCCCTGCGCATTTCTGCCAAAGCGTCAGCCCAAATGATTCAGTAATTACGCTTTCGGCTCAAACGTAACGACGCCCTTGCCGTCCGCAAACGTGATGGTGACGATGTAGGTGCCGTCAGCTTCCGCCTTGAAGTTGCTGCCGTCCTCGGCGCCCCAGCTGAAGTCCCACTTGCCGTCTGCACGGACTTTGAATTCGTCCCCAGCTTTCAGTTCGACTTCACCCTTCCAGGTGTTCTCGCCGTCCGCTTCCATCGCAATGTCCTTGCCGTCAGCCCAGCCGGAAGCTTCGAAGCCGCCGACGATGCCGTAGGTGTGATCTGCCGCGATCCACTCGAGGATCTCTTCATATGCGATGCCTTCCTTTGCTTCCTTCAGAACAAGTGCGATGCCGTAGCCCGCCTGATCCGGGGTGGAGCCGTTCTTGTACTGCGCAATGATCAGCGTGTAGAGACCTGCGCCGCCGATGACTGCGGGGTTGCTCGCCCAGGAGAAGCCGTTCTCATCCGCCTCTTCCTGCCAGACCGGGACAAACAGCGTGTCCGGCGTCAGGGACTCGGAGTGAGCAGTCTTCGGATCGTGGATCCACTGATCTTCCGCATAGACCTTGTTGTCGCCGTCGATATCCACGGTGCACTGCGCAATCTTGAACGCATAGGAGCCGTTCGCCTTGTGCATCTTGCCGTTGATCAGGCAGTTGGTGGTCCAGCCGGCATCGTTGGTGCCGAAGAGCAGATCGATCGCATACAGGTACTTGACTTCCTTTGCGGCAAGTGCGTTGTAAACGTCTTCACTGATCGCCTTGACGTCCTCAAGGGTGATCGCCGTCAGAGCGGACGCCTCATACAGCTCGCTGTCCTTGCCGTTCCAGCCGTTCTGCGTGCCGTCGGCCAGAAGGAACTGACCGTGTGCGCACCACAGTTCATGGTTCGGATCCACAAGGGGCTCCGCAACGGGTTCGGGTTCGGGCTCGGGCTCGGGTTCGGGTTCGGGCTCGGGTTCGGGAGCGGGCGCAGCGGTCGGCTCGGCTACGGGCTCGGGCTTCGGCTCCGTCTTTGCGCATGCGACCAGAGAAATGACCATCAGCGCAACCAACAGAATAGCAAATACTTTCTTCATGATTGTTTTCCTCCTTTTCTTTTGCAAGAAACTCAAAATCTTCCATATACTATCTTTGCATACAAAAAAAGAGCTTCTGAAAGATTTGTTTATATTTTAGCACAAGGCGATTTGATTATCAATACTTTTCATATATTTTTTTGCAAAATCATGGCTGATCCCTCAATTTTCTGTATCAAATCAGACGGAAAATGCATCCAAAAGACACGAACCGCCTCAATTTGAGACGGTTCGTGATTTCCGTACGGTTCGTTTGGGGAGAGGAAGAACCGTGCGAAACGCCGATTCGTTTTCCGGGAATGCGCGTCATCCGTCCGAAGGATACGGGCGGACGACGCTTCCCGATGAGGAGGAACAACACGCCCTTATTCTTCGGGCAGGAGATAAACGATATCGCTGACGACGCGCCCGCTGCCGCATGCCTTGCTGACGATTTCGCCGTTCCAGTACATCTGCGCGGAATTGCCGCCGTCGAGGTTATACGCCGCTTTGCAGCCGAGATCCTCCATGAGCCGGCTCAATGCGGAAAGCCGCACACCGTCGGACCAGCCGTCCTGCCGTCCGTCGACGATCACAAAGCAGTAGTGCCCCGGCTCGAAATAGCCGATCGCCGCACGCGGATTGTGTCCGTTCAGATTGCTTTCGACCTCCGCGGACCGCCCGTTTTCGTCGAGCAGGGCGGGACCGAAACTCCACACCTGCCACGGATCGGCGTCAAGGATCTCCTGCGCCGTGAACGAGCCCCATCGCTTCGTTTCCATGCGTCCGTCGCGATACAGGATGCAGACGTCGGTCCCTTCGCACAGCGTGTCGCGGTATATCTCACCGTTTCGGACCACAAGACCGCTCTGCATATGGGTGAACGTGTCGCCGTCGATCGCCAGAAGCGCGCCGACGCCGTCCGCGATGTCCTTCACGGTGCGTTCGCGGTGCGAACGGAAATCGCTGCCCGCCGCCGCGGTCCGGATCGAGGCGACGTCCTTCACGTAAATATCCGCGACGTGGTAGCTCACGATCTTTCCGTAGACGTCGGAAACCGTATGCGTCGTGATCGTAACGGAGATCGAACCGCTTTTATAACTCTTTTCGCCGTATTCCGGCGTTTCGGAGAACCGGTCCGGAAACCGGTCTTCCGCGGAGGCGGTCGGGAGCGACGGTTCGGACGGTTCTTCGGGCGCGTCCGCTTCCTCCGCCGCGGGCGGTGCAACGTAATCCGCCGTTTCCGGAACAGGCATGTCCGGCGGACGCACTCCGTCGCGCGCAGGCACGGTGCAGCCCGAAAATAGGAGAACAAGAAGGAGTAGCATCGTTCGTTTCATAAAAGCCGCCGTCCTTTCGTGGATCTGCTTTCATGATACGACGCAAATTCGTACAAAACGTCACAGAGATGTCATATAATTGCAAGATAGTTGTAATTTAGTTGTAAAAAGGAGCGACCGGCGATATCCCGCCGGTCGCTTGTTCTTTGAAAGGTTACGCTTCGGGGCGCTGCGTCACATGCAGGTTGCCGTCCCAGTCGCGATACTCCGGAATATACGGCTTTCCCGTAAAGCTGTGAATGTAGACCGCATCCGCGACCCAGCCGTGCGGTGCGTCCATGAACAGCTTTTCATCCGCAAAATGCCAGATCTCTTTCAGCACGCCGTCCTCGAAATAGCACTCGTACCATGTGCCTTCTTCGGTCACGATATCCATGGTGCAGTAGTGACCGTCATAGACCGCGTTGACGTCGATCCTCGTCGCGTTCTTTCCGTGAAAACCGTCGCCGTACGCGCCGAGCGAAGTGATCAGATAATCCGCGATCTTCTTCGTCTCGGCTTCATATTCCTCTTCGCCCATCTTTTCATATGGAATTGAGAGCAGGTTCTCGCAGGGGATTGCACCGGTAAACGAGATCACGTCGCGCGAATATGCCGAGATGACGATATCGAATCCTTCGCCGGTGATCTGCCAGCAGTCCTCGCGTCCGCCGCTGTTGTCGCGAAGGAACGTCGCCTTCAGTTTGGACGTGTCGAGATCCCTGCCGGACAGGTTCTTATAAAGCCGGGTAAGCGACGCAAAGATCTTCTCTTCGCTGACCATCTTATCGTATCCCAGCTTCGGCGGTTCCGCTTCGACAAAGTCTTTCGGATATGCGGGCTTCGAATAGTCCAGCTGGATGTCCGCAAGGAAGTACTCGCATTCCTCCATTGTCTGCTGGCTCGGATGGACCGCAACCTGCCACAGCTTATCGTACACATATGAGAACGTCAGACAGACGTCCGTATCGGTCTTGAACTCATAGACGATCTCGTGCTGACCGTTGGTGTCATGGCGGTAATGCACGGCATGATAGCCGAGTTCCTCCGCGATCGCGATGCATTCCTTTTCACGGTCCGTCGACGGCGCTTCCGGATAGGTCAGCAGGTCGGCGCAGATGAGCGATTGATCGCCCGCGCGGATCGAAAGAATGTAGACGCCCTGCGGATCCGTGATGCGCAGGAACGCGTCGCGGTCGCCCGCCGGATCGGTAAAGAGCCGCACGTTTGCGGTCGCTGCTTCGCTGCCGGTCAGTTCGACATAGGTCTTTCCGAACAGGATCTGCGTGAGCTTTTCCGCGGCCATCTGCGCAGCTTCCTTCTCAACTGCGTCGGGATCGGTTTCCTTCCAGAGCATGCTGTTGTCTGCGACCCACACGTCGGAACGGACGGGGATCACCGGGCGTCTGCGGCGCTGGACTTCCTCGGAGAGCCGTTTGACCTCTTCGGCGCTGAGCTTCGCGTCCTGCGGTATCGGCGTCGGCGTCGGCATCATGCCGGGGACCGATTTGCCGTCCTCATTCGCTGCCGAAAGGTGTTCGGCGTTCTGCTTTTCCACGGCGTCTGCAACGGTTTCAAACGAAGTGCCGCGGGTGGAGAATCGGATCACGCCGCCGATGACCAGTCCGGACAGGACGCCCAGGCAGAGCACGGAGCAGAGCGCGATCATAAGGATCTTGTGTTTGCGGAAAAATGATTTCATAGCTTTTTCCTCCTTTCTGCGGCCCCATCGTAACACGGGACTTGTAACGGAGTCCTCACAGAGTTGTCACAGACTTGTAAAATGTACCGTCGCCGTCGTTCCCTCGCCTGCTTTTGAAGCGTATGTGAGCGTCGCGCCGTGCAAAGCGGCGATCTCGTGACACAGCGGCACGCCGAGACCGCTGCGGATCGACGGATTCTTTGCGCGCGCGGGGTCGTTGACATAGTGAAGCTGCTCTTCGGTCATGCCCGCGCCTTCGTCAACGATCTCGATCGTGCCGGGCGCCGCTTTCATCAGAACGGGACGGCCGGGCGCCGACGCCTTCACGGCGTTGCCGATCAGGTTTCCGAGCAAGCTCAGCATCAGCGCGCGATCCGCAGTCAGTTCGTCCCATCCGATCTCGGTTTCAAGCGTCGGATACGTCTGCTTTAAGTGCTCCGCAAGCTCGGAAAGGCGGATACGCTCCGGCTTGAACGCACTCTTTCGCGCGTCGGCAAGCGTCAGCAGCTTTTGCGAGATCTCGCCGAGCCGCTCGCTCTCGGAAACGATATAGCTTGCCGCCATGTGCTGCTGCTCCGGCGTGAGCTTGGCGCGTTCCAGAAGCTCGCCGTAGCCGCGGATCACGGTCAGCGGCGTGCGAAGCTCATGCGCAAGCCGCTCGACCGGACGGTTCAGCCGTTCCAGCATAAAATACAGCGCGACGGCGATGCCGCCGGTAAGACAGGTACACAAAAGAAGCGTGCCGGTCGCCTGCCGCTCCGCGCGCTTCAGCTCGTCCGTCACATCCAGCCCGTAGCGCACCCATACGCCGTCCGAAAGCGCGTCCGCAATCGCGATCACGGTGCGCCCGTTCCGATTGAGCCAGCGCACCCTGCCCGGCTCCGTTTCGGGCGGGAGCGGTTCGGTCGCGATCCATGTTTCTTCGTCCAGCCCGACGGCGAACGTCGATCCGCCGCTGTCATACACCGCAAACCCGCGCACGTATTTTCGGCGATCCTCCTTCGGGATGTTCTCGGACAGCCCTTCGACCGCCAGCGCAAGCGCCTTTTCCTCGCCGAGCGCACGCGCTTCGATCGAGGAAACAGCGGACCGGACGTTCGGCAGCAGCAAAAAGAGCGTGCTCAAAAAGAGCACCGCTCCGATCAGCAGCACCGTCAAAAAATAACTTTTCTGTCTGAGTTTCACGGCGTCTCCTCGAACCGGTATCCGAGCCGGTAGATGGTTTTGATCCGGTCGTCCAGACCGAGTTTTTTGCGCAGCCGCTGGATGTGCACGTCGATCGTACGGGACTCGCCCAAAAACGATACGTCCCATGCCTCGCGCATCAGGCGCTGCCGCGAAAGGGCAATGTTGCGGTTTTTGATCAGGACCTCCAAAAGTGCGTATTCCTGCAGCGTCAGATCGACCGGTATGCCGTCCTTCAGGACGGTCTTTGCCTCAAAATCGACCTCCAGACCGTCGATGCGATAGCGGCTTTCGCTCCTGTGCGTGCGGCGCAGAACCGCCTCCACGCGTAAAAGAAGCTCCGTCATCTCAAACGGTTTGACGATGTAATCGTCCGCGCCGCGCTCGAAGCCCTTGACCTTGTCCGCCGTTTCGCCGAGCGCCGTCAGAAAGATCGCCGGGATGTCCCTGAGCTTTTCGTAGACCGCAAACCCGTTCGTGTCCGGCAGCATCACGTCGAGGATCAGCAGGTCGAACGGCGTTTCCGCCGCCGCTTTCAGCGCTTCCCTGCCGGTAAACGTCTGCACCGCCGTATGCCCGATCATGCCGAGATTCAGCGCAACGAGGTCGTTGATCGCCTTCTCGTCCTCCAAAATCAAAATCCGTGCCATATGCCCCTCCTGACGTAATTATATCATACGAGATGTAACCGAGTTGTAAAAATATCGATCCCTTTTGACTCCGTTTTCAGCATATCAGCAAAATTCGTCCGAAACGCATCCGAAATGTCACAGAGTTGTAACCGAGTTGTAAAACGTCCTCATAGATCAAGACGCAATTTTCGGGCAAAACGTTGCATGATTCGCAAAATTCGGATGGTCTTTTTTGCCGAACCGTGCTATACTGAATAAAAAGCTGTGTTCCGGAGGGCGTCCGTAATGAAACGGATTGGAATCGGTCTTGTTTTCTGCCTGTGTCTGCTGCTTTTCGCCGCGGGCTGTTCCGGCGCGGAATTTCCCGTCGAAGAACCCGCCGCAAGCGAAGCGCCGGCGCCGCTGCCGACGCCGGTCGCCGTGAACGGCGCGGTTGCGGAAAACGGCGTGCTGCGCGCCGCGGTCGACGCGGACGATTTCGCCCTGATCGAACGGATCCCCGGTCTTCACACGCTGGACGTTTCCGGCAGCGTCTGCTACGATGCGATCCTTGCCTACCGCGACGCGCATCCCGAGGTGGATGTGATCTATACCGTTTCGGTCGGCGAAACGGCGCTTTCGCCCGACGTACAGGCGGCAAGCGTCAAAAGCGTGCCGGACGCCGGTGTTCTCAGATATCTCCCCGCGCTTTCGGAGCTGACCGTGACCGAACCGATGACCGCCGAAGATGCCGCCGCGCTGACGGCGGCGCTGCCCGACGCCGCGCTTTCGTATGCCGTATCGGCTGCCGGCGTGACGCTTTCAAGCGATGCGGCGGCTGCGGATCTTTCGGACGTCTCCCCCGCGTTTCTGGACGAGGTATGCGACGCGGTCGCGGTTCTCCCGAACCTCGTCGATATCGAACTGAACCGCGCGGACGGCACGTCGGACTGGACGCTTGAGGACGCGGGACGTCTGCAGGCGATTCGCCCGGAGATTCGCGTCGACCTCAACGTTACGGCGTTCGGCAGGCGTTTTTCACTGACCGACGACGTCGTGAATTTCAACGGCGTCCTCCTGTCGGACCGCACGGAAGAGCTTACGGCGCTTCTGCCGTACCTGCGCTGCGTCGGACGGCTCGATATGGAAAACTGCGGCATTCCCGACGAAGAAATGGCGGCGCTGCGCGAGGCGTTCCCCTCGCCGAAGATCGTATGGCGCGTGCACGTCGGCGCATATTCATGCCGCACGGACGTAAAGATGATCCGGTTTACGATGTTCTATCAATACCCGATGCTGCGGGACATCAACACGCGCGGGCTGATCTACTGCAACGAGGTCCGATACCTCGATCTCGGACACAACCTCATCCAGGACGCATATTTTGTCGGATACATGCCGGACCTCGAGGTCTGCATCCTTGCGATCCAGCAGCCGACGGACATTTCGGCGTTTGCAAACTGTCCGCACCTCGAATACGCCGAGCTGTTCAACGGGCACATCACGGATATTTCGGCGCTCGCGAACTGCACGGAGCTCAGGCATCTGAACCTGTGCATGAACAAGATCACCGATATCTCGCCGCTTTACGGGCTCACAAAGCTGGAACGGCTGTGGATCGCACGGAACCGCATCCCGGACGAGCAGATCGAGGAATTCAAAAAGCGCGTGCCGGACTGCGTCGTCAACACGACCGCAAAGGATCCGACGCTGAACGAGTGGCGCTTCGACTACTCCCGCAAAAGCACCTATTCGGTGCGGTATGAGCTGCTGCGCAAGCAGTTCCGGTACGGCGAAAGTCTGACCTCCTCCGTCGATCTGCCGAACCTCGGTTGAATCACAAACAAAAAAGCTCTCCGGAGATCGGAGAGCTTTTTTCGTTCTGAATCAAAGACGTTCGGGGACCTTGGCGTTGACCTCGTCGATCAGTTCCCTGACCTTTGCTTCGACGGTCGCGGCAGCCGTGTCGATCGCGATGTCCTCGCGGAAAGACTTGTCGCGCGCGGCAAGCTCGAACGCGTTTCTCGAAAGCGTCTTCGGCGAGATGACCACGCGCACCGGCGCGCCGAGAAGATCCGCGTCGGAGAACATGACGCCCGCGGAGACGGGACGGTCGTCGTAAAGCACCTCGACGCCCGCCGCTTCGAGCTCCGAACAGAGCTTGTCCGCCGCCGCGCGGACGTTCGCATCGTCGATGCGCAGCGCGCAGATCTCGACCTGCCACGGCGCGATCGTGATGGGCCAGATCGGGCCGTAATCGTCGTGATGCGCTTCGCAGACCGACGCGATCAGGCGTCCGACGCCGATGCCGTAGCAGCCCATGATCGGGTTTTTGCGCTCGCCGTTTTCCGCGTCGTAGGTCATTCCCATCGCCTCGGTATAGCGCTTGCCGAGCTGGAAGATGTTGCCGACTTCGATGCCGCGGCGGACCTGAAGCGTATGCTTTCCGCAGTTCGGGCAGACGCCGCCTTCGACGGCTTTGGAGAGATCGAGGTATTCGGTATCCTCGGGCAGATCACGCGTCGGCGTAAAACCGGTATAGTGGTATTCCGCCTTGTTCGCGCCGCAAACGAGGTTCGTCGCGCCGTAAATCGAGCGGTCGAACAGCACGGTCGCCTTCGTTTTGAGACCGACCGGACCGATGTTGCCTGCGGCGAGATTCGCATTTTCGACGTCGACCGCCGGATGGATCTCGGCCTTCAGGTAATTCGTCAGCTTGGTCTCGTTGACCTCTTTATCGCCGCGCACGAAGATCAGCACATAGGAATCGTCCGCGTTGCGCTGATAGACGACCGCCTTGCAGGTCTTTTCGTCGGTGACCTTGAGGTATTTTCCGACCTCCTCGATCGTCTTCGCATCGCCGGTAAACACCTCGGTGAGCGGCTCGAGCGTTTCGTCAGCGACGTTTTCGGTGATCGCGTCGCACGCCTCCATGTTCGCGCGGAAGCCGCATTCGGGGCAGATCACGATGGAATCCTCGCCGATGTCGCAAAGCAGCATGAACTCATGGCTGACCTTGCCGCCCATCATGCCGGAATCCGACTTGACCGCGATCACTTCGGGCACGCCCGCGCGGGCGTAAATGCGCTCGTACGCGCGGTAGGCGCGATCGTAGTACGCCTCGAGATCCTCCTGCGAGGTGTGGAACGAGTACGCGTCCTTCATCGTGAACTCGCGCACACGGATCAATCCGCCTCTCGCGCGCGGCTCGTCGCGGAACTTCGTCTGGATCTGATAGATCATGAACGGGTATTTCTGATATGTGCCCGCCACATTCATCGCCATCTGCACCGCCGCCTCCTCGTGCGTCATGCCGAGGACCATGTCGGCGCCGCCGCGGTCCTTGAACCGAAGAAGCTCCTTGCCGATGGACTCGAATCTGCCCGAGCTCTGCCACAGCGTCGCGGGCATGACGACCGGGAACAGGACCTCCTGCCCGTCGATCGCGTCCATTTCCTCGCGCAGGATCCGCTCGATCTTGTTCTGGATGCGCTTTGCCGGCATGAACAGCGAATAGATGCCGTTGCCGACCTGCTTCATATAGCCGCCGCGCGTCATCAGATTCTGACTCTCGATGTCGAACGCGCGCTCCTTGAACCGTTCGCCCAAAATGTTCTTTACTTTCATACTATCCTCCAAATCAATGAATGATCAATCTTTGTCTTCGGACCAGATCCAGTACAGGATGCTGCCGTCCGGATCGGACACGACCATGCCGAGCCGTTCCTGCAGCTTCAGCGACGCCTCGTTTTCGACGCGGATCTGTCCGTACGGCGTCCATCCGCGGGAAAGCGCCAGATTGTGCAGCGCGATCTCCAGCGCCGTGCCGATGCCGAGCCGCCGGAACTCCGGCAGAACCTCGAGCATGCCGCCGCTGCCGTCCCCGTGGAACCCGATAAACCCTGCGATCTTTTCGCCGCGGTACGCCGCAAGCACGTCGCCCGCGCGAACGGCGTTCTCGTAGTCCGCCGGATCGCCCTCCGGATCGTAGACCGAAACCAGAAACGGTACCCGATCGACCGGAAACGGTCTGATTTCGCACACCGGCGGGACCGGGATCGGCTCTCTTTTCGGGTAATACGCCTGCCGGCAGGGCGAGAGATGATCGAGCTTCGGATAGCGCTTCTGCACCGCCTCGCGCGAGACCTCGTTGTGCGCCACAAACGCGTAAAAACCGTCGTTGACCGCGTCGAGCGCGCGTTCGCACGCTTCCGGAGTGTCGCCCGCGAGCAGATAAAACCCGCTCACGGTTTTCAAAAGCACCGCATCGGGCGCAGCGTACGTCACCGTCGCCGTTTTTCGCCGGATCGCCTCGATCATGTCGATGCGGATCGCCTTATCCCGTTCGAGATAGGCGAGGATCTCCCGCTCGTTCATGGCGTGACTCCCTTCACATCCTTCGTGAAATGCTGATAGTCCCGTTCCGTTTTATTGTGTCCGCCCCACCGCCAGCCGTGCTTGATGAACAGCTTGTAGCAGAGGTCGTTTTCATCGATCATGCCGGGACGCATATTTTTGCGGTCGAGGTACGGTCTGCTTTCCGGCGGCGCAACGCTGCCGTCCCTGCGGACGTACGGGTTCTCGAGCGGATTGACGTCGATCGCCGTGCCGTAGCTGTGCCGTGAAAAATGCGTCGTGCCGGTCACGCGGCGGCAGCAGTACGCCGAGGTGTTGTCCGCCGCCATCGAAAGGTTGTCGTCGAACGGCTCTCCGAAATCGTCGACAAGCCGCACCGAGCGCAGCGGATACTGCGCGTCGTACAGCGCCTCGAAGATCTCGATCACATCGTTTGCGACCTTTTTGTGCACCAGAAGCTCGCCTTCATGCCCGACGCCGTCGAAATCGACGTACAGAATGTGCACATAACGAAGGTCCGTGATCTTCACCGGCGCGTCCTTCGGATTTTCCGGGTAGCTCGTGCCGATCACGCGCGCCTTCAGCGCCTCGGTCGGCGCGCAGTACCAGAATTCCGGGTTCGTCTTCGATTCCGTGACCTTCTCGCCCCGGTACGGATTCGGCTCCGGCGTGGGCTCGGGCGTCGGCTCCGGCGTCGGTTCCGGCGTGGGTTCCGGCGTCGGCACCGGCGCAAGCGACACGGGCGCCTCCGTTTCCGGTGCAAAAATCACGTCCGCCTCGACCGCGGGCTCCGGCGCAGGCGCTTCGGCCGCCGGCGGTTCCGTGACCGCCGCAGCGGGATTCGGTTGTGCGGCGCAGCCGAGCATCAGCAGCGCGCAGACAAGCGGCAGAAATCGTTTCATAAAGGTGAATATACCGCAATTTTGCACGGTTGTAAAGGGCTTTCTTCGCTTTTGCCGCAAAAAGAACAGCCGCGCGGGATGCGCGGCCGAAAGATGATTCCTTTCAGAGGGTGTCGTCGCCGATTATACGGTTCTCCGCAATCATTGCAGCTTCCCCTCTTTGATTTTCTCTGCCATTTCGTCGTACTCTTTCTTTGTAATGACGCCCTTTTCCAGCAGATCCCCGTAGAAATTCAATTGTTCGTTTTGTGCCGCTTCCGCTTCCGTCTTTTTCTTTTTCCCCGGCGTCTTTATAACCAGTGGCAGGACAACCGCCCACAATACCAGAACGAGAATCAGCGGCAGAAGATGCAGCGCCTGTCTCAGCAGATACGGCAGATATACATAGCTGCTCTCTCTCTGAAACAGCCACGGGAGGATCATCCCCGCAGAATACAGGATCGAGAAGAGAATGACCGGTTTCGGGAATGTCTTTTGCTTCAGCGCTTTTACCGCCAGTACGACAAGCGCGACCAGCCGCACAGTCTTGCAAAGGAGATGCATCAAATAGTAAGACACGGAAAACGACGGATATCCCCAAGTCAGGTATGCCTGATATCCGTCCCGGGTGTACGAGATCCACGCAAATCTTCCGATCAGAAACAGTTCATAGACAAGCAGCGCGAGGAAAACCGCGGCCGCCGCAATGCATTTTATGTTCTTCTTCATCGTTTATCTCTCCATCGCCCAAAGATTGACTGCCGCGAACTGTACCGTATAGTGTTTGCCCGGCGTTCCGCAGGACAGACACATTCCTTTCAATTCCGCCTCCGAAGAAATGCCGTATTTGGGAAGCACCAGCGAAGCCGCTCCGACCAGCGATTTGCCGTCGTAGATCTTTGCAATGACCGTTCCGTCTATGGTTGCTTTGACATCGTCAAAAATCAACAGAGGCTGCTTTGCCTTCGCCGTCGTTGTGACCGTGCAAGCGCCGGTCTCGGACACATCGACCGTCGTATCGGAGAATGTGATCCGGGAAAGGCAGGTCAATGCGTCGTCTTTTGAAACCAGCTTGATTTTTGCTTCGTCGATCTGCTTTTGCAGCGCATCCGCCCGGCTGTCGTATTCGAACGCCTTTCTGTAAGCAGCTTGAATGGCGGGAGCGAACGTCTTCAGGTTTTCCTGATTTTGCGCCCGGATCTCCGCATTCTTTGCCTGCACGTTCAGAGCGGTCGCAATTCCCGCCGCCGGACCGGCGATCCCGCTGGCGATTCCGCCCTGCGTCGCCCAATCCTGCTCCTTTTGCTGTGTTGCATCGTGAACCGTTTTTGCGGTTATCCGCATCATTTCCGCTTCATTCAGCGCCTCTTTCCGTTCGTCGGTAAGGATCGCAATCCGTTTATCCCGTCCGCTGAACGAAGAATACCTGTTCAGCGTCTCAAACTGCCTGCGCTCCTCGTCCTTTTTTGACTGAATTGCAGCCGCCTGCCTGTTTTCCGTATCTCGTGCCCGACTGTTTTTCGCTTCGTAAAACAGCGCGGAAATGTCCGTAAACTCCAGACGGTATTTCTGTGCAAGGAGCGTTGCTTTCTGGATCTCTTTTTCGGTCCTGCATTCCAGAATCCCGTTCTGTTCGTATTCTTTGATAAATGCAACCTTTTGCTCTTCGATGTTCTGCCGTTTTTTCTCCCGCGCGTTTTTGATCCCCTTCCCTGCCAGAACGGCAAAAAGGGCGATGCCTGCCCCTGCAAGGATGAAGCCCAGTATTACCATCGCGGTGCTTCCGTGCGGCATACCCTTGGAAGGATTTCCGCCGATTCCGATCAGCGTTCCGCCGGCTATCACGGCCGCGCCGGCGCCGATTATTTTTCCGTCTCTCGGTTTACTTACCCATCCCGCGGAAAATATGATCGCGCCCGCAATCACCAGGGCAAGTCCTATTACTGTCATGCGATATCCTCCGCCCCGTCTTTTTTTCACGCGCGTTTGTCCGCACGGTCACGTTTTATTTCAGCTCGAGTTTTTTGAGCTGCTGCTTTGCGATGCGCTCTCTTCTGCGCTGTCCGCTGACGACGACATAGACCATCATGATGATCGTGATGACGTACGGGATCGCCGAGGTCAGGTCGGGATCGACGAGCTTGGAGCTCTGCAGCTGCAGACCGATCGCGTCGAAGAAGCCGAACATCAGCGCGGCGGCAAAGACCTTGACCGGGTTCGCGCCGCCGAAGATGACGCAGGCGAACGCGATGTAGCCGCGTCCGGCGACCATGCGCTGCCCGAACTGCCCGTTCAGATTACCGAGCGACAGATGCGCGCCGGCAAGACCGCAGAACACGCCGCACAGGATCGACGCGATCCACTTCATCCGCTCGGGATTCCTGCCAGCGGTGCGCAGCGTTTCGGGAGATTCGCCGGAAGCGCGGATCCAGAAGCCGACCGGCGTGCGGTACACGAACAGCCACATGAGGATCACGAACGCCCAGGTCAGATAGACGAACAGACTGTGTCCGCTGACGACGCTGCCCAGGAACGGGATGTTGCGGATCAGCGGGATCGAGATGTTGTGAAGATGCGGCGCGTTCGAGATGCCCGCGGAATCGAACAGCGAGCGCGAAAGGTATACCGTGATGCCCATCGCGAAGGTATTCAGCGCGCAGCCGATGATGAACTCGTCGCTGCGGAGCTTTACCGTAAACAGGGCAAAGAACAGTCCCACCAGAATGCCGAAGATCACCGACGCAACGATGCCGAGCGCGGCACTCATCAGCGCGGTGGAAACCGCCGCCGCGGTGAACGCGCCCATCAGGATCATGCCGTCCATGCCGATATTCATGATGCCCGCGTGCTCGGTCATCAGTCCGCCCAGAGCGGCGAGCGCGACCGGCGTTGCGCTTCGCAGCATCTGATTCAGCGTGCTCGAAGCGACCGTCAGAATGTTCGACCAGGAATTCTCATTCACGGACCGCACCCCCTTCCCTGCGTTTTTCGATCTCGCGCTTGGCGGCGCGCGTCTCCCTTGCCTTGTGAATTGCGGCGCGGACGCCCTTTTCGCCCGCCATGCAGAAGATGACCGCCGTCTGAATGATCCAGTAGATCTGGATCGGCACGCCGACGGTGTCCTCCATGAAGATCGCGCCCCAGCGAAGGATCGCGAAGATCAGGGAAATGATGATCGTCGGGATCGGCTGATACTGCGCGATCATCGCGACCATCAGCCCTTCGAAATAATAATCGTTCGAGATCGACGACTGATACTTGCCCGCCGCGCCGTATACGCGGAACATGCCGACGAGACCGCACATCATGCCGGAGATCACCATGGCGACGATCACGATCCGGTCCGCTTTGATCCCGGCAAACCGCGCAAACCGCGGGTTGTCGCCCGTCAGCCGCATTTCATAGCCCTTGGTCGTCTTCTGCAGGATGTACCACACAAGGAACGTCAGCACCGCCGAAACGATGATCGCCGTGGACAGATTCGAGCTCGGAATGAGCTTTGAGAACATGAACGAACGATCGAGCGGACTCGTGTCGCTGACGACGCGCGGGCTCGGATTCTTCCACGGGCCCTTGGAGAAGTAGCCGCAGATGAACACCGCGACCGAGTTCAGCATGATCGTGGTGATGACCTCGTTGACCTTCAGCTTGACCTTCAATACGCCCGGGATGAACGCGTAGAATCCGCCGACGAGAACGGCGCCGAGCGCGGCGCACGGGATTGCGATCCACGGGGAGGCATCCTTGAGCCAGACGCCGATCTGCGCGGCAAACAGCGCGCCGAGGATGAGCTGCCCTTCGCCGCCGACGTTGAAGATGCCGGCGCGGCTGCCGACGTCGCAGGCGAGACCGCAAAGGCACAGCACCATTGCGTATTCGAGCATGTTGCCGAAATACTGTCTGGACGAGAACGAGCCGCCGATCAGCGCGCCGAGCGCCTTGCCGGTGTCGAAGCCGGTGACCGTCAGGATCACGGTGCCGATCAGAAGCGCGACGCCGAGACTGATCAGAAGCGCGACGAGATAGCCGAAGTCAAGTTTCTGCTTCAGCCGCAGGAAAAACGCCTTCATGCCTTCGCCCCCTCTCCGGTGCCGGTCATGTAGAGACCGATCTCCTCCTTGGTGATCTCGGACGCTTTGAATTCGCCGGTGATCTTACCCTCGTAAAGCGTGATGATGCGGTCGGACAGGCGGAAGACCTCGTCGAGGTCCGCAGAGCTCAGAAGAATCGCCGCACCCGCGTTGCGCTGCTCGATGATGCGCGTGTGGAAAAACTCCATCGCGCCGATGTCCACGCCGCGCGTCGGCTGCGAAATGACCAGCACCGGCGTATCGAAGCTGAATTCGCGCGCGACGACGACCTTCTGCATATTGCCGCCGGACATCGAGCCGACCTCGGTATGGATGCCCGCGCCGCGGATGTCGAATTTTTGATAAAGCTCCTTGGCGTAGCGTTCGACGGTGCTGCGCCGCTGATGGAAGCCGAACAGGTTGAAGCGCTTTTCCTTTTGCCTGCCGACCAGAAGATTGTCCGTGACCGAGGCGACCTTGTCGACGCCGGTGGAAAGCCGGTCCTCCGGCACATGCGAAAGTCCCAAAGCGCGGATCTCGCCGGGCGTCTTGTCCGTCGCGTCCTTCCCGCAGACCGTCACATGACCGCGGTTGATTTTGCGCATGCCGGTGATCGCTTCAAGCAGCTCGCTCTGGCCGTTGCCCTCGATCGCCGCAATGCCGAGCACCTCGCCTTTTTTCACCTGCAGCGATACGCCGCGCACCGCGGGAAGTCCGCGGTTGTCCGCAACGAAAAGATCGTCGACCTCGATCGCGACTTCGCCGGGTTCGCCGGTCTTCTCAAGATGATCGAACAGCACGGGACGCCCGACCATCATGGACGCGAGCTTCTTTTCGTCGACGTCCTTTGTATTCTCGACGCCGATGAGCTTTCCCTGCCGCATGACGCCGACGCGGTCGGAGATCGCCATGACCTCGTAGAGCTTGTGCGTGATGATGATGACCGTCATCTCTTTTTCACGCACGATGCGCCGGATGACGTCGAAGAGCTCGTCCGTTTCCTGCGGCGTCAAAACCGCCGTCGGCTCGTCGAGGATCAGAATGTCCGCGCCGCGGTAGAGTGTTTTCAGGATCTCGACGCGCTGCTGCAGTCCCACGGAGATATCGCGCACCTCGGCGGACGGATCGACCTCAAGCCCGTACTCCTTCACAAGCTCGCGCGTGAGTTTCTCCGCTTTTCGGTTGTCGAACAGGACGCCCGCGTTCTTCGGCTCGCGGCCCAGAACGATGTTCTGCGCGACCGTGAACGACGGGACCAGCATGAAGTGCTGGTGCACCATGCCGATACCGCGGTCGATCGCCGCTTTCGGGCTGAAGTCCGTGATCTTTTCGCCGCGCACATATAAGCTCCCCGCCGTCGGCGTATTGATGCCGTACAGGATGTTCATCAGCGTCGACTTGCCCGCGCCGTTTTCGCCGACCAGCGCGAACACCTCGCCGTTTTTGATCGACAGCGAAATGTCGTCGTTTGCGAGCACCCCCGGGAATTCCATGGAAATGTGTTCAAACCGGATCTCGTCCGTCAAAACCTTTGTCCCTCCCTTTTCGCCATGTAAAAAAGGCGGAAGCCGCCCGAAAAGACAGCTTCCGCGTTACGGATCCTTATCTGGTGGTGTCGACCTTGATCTCGCCGGAGACGATCTTCGCCCTCAGCTCTTCCACCTTCGCCTTGATATCGTCCGGGATCTGCTGCGTTGCGCCATCTTCGCCGTAGCCGATGCCGACGTAGCCGTTCGACATATCCGCAACCCAGGTCGTGCCGAGCTTGGAATTGTTGCCCGAAACGATCTCCGCGATCGCGTCGTAGATCGATTTGCCGACCTCCTTCTTCATCGAGCAGATGATGACGGCGTCGTTGATGTACTTCTGATCGGAGTCGACGCCGATCGCATAGAAGCCGCCCTCCTGCGCCGCTTCAAACACGCCGTCGCCCGCCTTCGAGGCGATCTGGAAGATGACGTCCGCACCGCGGTCGTGGAGGACCTTTGCGCAGTCCTTGCCCTTCGCCGGATCGTCGTAATCATTGGTGTAGTTGACCTCGACCTTGATCGCGTCGCTGAAATACGCCGCGCCCTGCTTATAGCCCACGATAAAGTCGTTGATCGTGATGCTGTCCTCGCCGCCGACCGCGCCGACCGTGCCCGTCTTGCTCATCGCCGCCGCGATGTAACCCGCAAGGAACGAGCCCTCGTTCTGCGCATAAACGATGTTCAGCAGATTCGGAACGGCCGTCTCGGTCGCATTGTCGATCCAGATGAACTTGACGTCCGGGAACTCCGGCGCGACGGTCTCGATGTCATAGAACTCCCAGCCGACGCACACGACGATGTCCGCCTGCGCCGCCGCGTTCTGCATGCGGACGGTGTGGTTTTCGTTGTTGCACTCCACAAACTTCACGTCGAGCGTGTCGAAATCCTTCGCAAGGCGTTCGCCGCCCTCTTTCGAAGAATCATAGAACGAGCGGTCGCCGAACGTACCTGCAACGACGATCGCGACTCTGGTCTTGTCCGGCTCGGTGGACGGCGGTTCGGGCGTCGCTTCCGTTCCGGGATTTGCGGGCGCGGGCGTCGCGTCTGCAGGTTTATCCTTCTTGCACGCGGCAAAGCAGCCGAGCGTAAGCATGAGTACCAGCACCAATGCCAAAACTTTTTTCATTTCTTTTCCCTCCTGAAAATTGCCCTAAAGGGGTTGATATCAGTATAATACGAATCTTCGCCATTTTCAACCCGCATTTTTACGAAAACGCACATGGAACGAGCGGTTCATGCGCAGACTAAGCAAAACGAAAGGAGGTCATTTCATGGAACATAACGATCAGCAGATCGGCTGCGAGGTCAATAGCTGCCGGTACAACGAGCAGGGAAAGCACTGCGCTTTGAGAAGCATCTGCGTCCGTCCCGCGCCCGGCTGCACGTCCGGCCGTGAAAACGAAACGCTCTGCGGCTCCTACGAGCATCGGAACTGAAAAAAGGACTGTCCGTGTTCGCGGACAGTCCTTTTCGTTTGCCGGTTACTTGCTGAAGATCAGATCGATGTTCTGGGTATCTTCATGCAGCGTCAGCGTCGAGCCATTCAGCTGGAAATCATACAGATCGATGCCGTATGTGCTGAGCTTCACAACGTCGCCTTCCTGCGCCCAATTGAGACCGTCGGTCGTTTCGCCCTGATAGATCATCGACGCGGTCCCGTCCTCGTTGAAGATGAACGACATTTCAAAACCGAGCTTTGACGCCGGGATCGAAATACCATCCGACTTCGCCTTGGAAAGATTCCATGTGCCGGGAATCGTCACTTCGCCGGAAGCCGCTTCGTCTCCCCCCGCGCAAGCCGCAAGACAGCCGCACAGCAGAATGACCGCCAATGCCAATGTCAAAACCTTTTTCATTCCATACCCCTCCTCATTGAATACCCGTTCGGGCTCGGTATCAGTATACAGGATTTTCCCGTCCGTTTCAACCCGTTTTTTGAAACGGCGAAAGGAGACCGTTTCCCGACCTCCCGCCGTCCGGAAATACGTTACTTCTTTTCAAAGATCAGATCGACGTTGTTCGTCGTCTCGTGCAGCGTCAGCGTCGAGCCCTTCAGCTGGAAATCATACAGATCGATGCTGTATGCGCTGAGCTTCACGACATTGCCGTCCTGCACCCAGTTGAGACCGTCGGTCGTTTCGCCCTGATAGATCATTGCCGCGGTTCCGTCCTCATTGAAAACAAACGACATATCAAAACCGAGTTGACTTACCGACACTTCAATGCCGGCAACGACGCCTTTCGTCAATACCCAGGTGCCGACAAGCGTCTCCGGCTCTCCGGCGACGGGCGCTTCGGTTGCGGGTGCGACCGGCTCGTCGTCCGACACGCGCTCGAGATACATCACCACGCCGTCCGATTCGAGCTTGATGCGATCCGTTTCGGGATCGTACGTCGCATACTCGTCGGAAACGCGGTCATGCAGTGTGATCGTATAACCGGAAACCTCGTATGCCATCGTATATTCGTCGGATCCGTCGGCGGAGTGACTCCGGCAATGGACGTTCTTGCCGTCCTCAAGGAAATCGAAATACGCCTCGACGCCGAGATCGGACGCCTTTACGGTCATTCCCTCCACATATGCCGTCGTCAGCGTCCACATACCGATCAGGTTTTTCGGTCCGAATGCTTCGGGCGCAGTATACGTAAACGACGGGCATTCAATTGCATGCTCCGTACCGTCTGCCGTTGTAATCGTCAGCTGCGGCGTAACGGTCAGCGTTTCACCCTCGGTCAGCGGCTCCTCGGGAAGAAAAGCCTCAATCGAAGTTTTTACCTTGTGATCTAAATACACGTCGCTGTCATTGGTATAGGTATAATCGTCCTGATACGGGAAAACGATTCGCAGCGTCGCTCCGGCAGGAATTTTGACATGGATCTTAATCATTTCCACACCGGTCTCGGTTGTCTCTTTCTCCAGCTCAGCCGTTTTCCATCCTTCATCCAGTTCGGGCTCCGGCTCGGGTTCCGCCGTAGGTTCGGGCTCGGGTTCCGCCGTGGGGTCGGGCTCGGGTTCCGCTGTGGGTTCCTCCTTCTCACCGAATACATCGGTCAGAGCGGGTTCCAGGACCTCCTCCGCCTTTTTACGCAGAAAACTGCATCCGAACATGGAAAGCACAAGCACGAGCGCGAGCGCAAGGATCAGAAATCGCTTCATGGTCTGTATTTCTCCTTTTTTCGATTGATCGCAGAATATCATATATAATCGTATCTGTCAAGAAAACTTCGTTTTCCCGCCTGCTTCCGGCAAACACACGGAAAAGGCGGTCGGGATCGACCGGCTGCCGTCGGACCGGATGAAGGACGCCGTTCCCTCCCCTGCAACGTCGGCGGCGTACACGCGCATATGCCACTCGATGTGCGTGAACACATGCTTTGCGGAATAGCTCAGAAGGTCGCCGACGGGATGCAGATTTCGTTCCGCCATCCATTGCATCGCTTCGGCGGCCGAAAGCGTCCCCTTCTCATTCGGAAGCTCGTAGAGCCCCGCCAGAAGCCCCTTGTCCGGACGTTTCAGAAGCAGCGGCGCGCCGCGATCGTAAAGTGCGAAGACCGTCATTGTTTCGACCGTGCGCGGCTTTTTTGCGTGCTTATTCGGCAAAAGCCCCGCCGTGCCCGCCTCCCTTGCTTTGCATACGCTTTTCAGCGGACAGTCGGCGCAAAGCGGCTGTCCGTTCGGCACGCAAACGAGAGCGCCGAGCTCCATCATCGCCTGATTGAACGTGCCCGCGTCAATCGGCATGAGCGCTTTCAGTTCGTCGAACACGCGCGTTTTCACCGCGGGATCGGCGACGTCCGAGGGATCGTCAAAAAGCCGCGCATACACGCGCAGCACGTTTCCGTCGACCGCGGGGACGCGCTCGGAAAACGTGATCGAGGCGATCGCGCCCGCGGTATAGCTGCCGATCCCGGGCAGTTTCAAAAGCGTGTCGTACCGGTCCGGCATGCGTCCGCCGTATTCGGAGCAGATCATCTCCGCCGCGCGTTTCAGATTTTTGGCGCGCGAATAGTACCCGAGCCCCTGCCAGAGCAGATTCAGCCGGTCGTCGGAGACGGCGGCGAGCGCCGCGGCGTCCGGAAGCTCGCGCATGAACCGCTCGTAATACGGGATCACGGCGGCGACGCGCGTCTGCTGCAGCATGATCTCGGAGACCCAGATCGCGTACGGATCGCGCGTTCTGCGCCACGGAAGATCGCGGTGATGCTCCGGATACCAGTTCATAAGAAGATCGACAAATTCCATACCCGCAGTATACCACAGCGGCGCGGCGTTTGCAAAGGGTTCCTCCCTTGACTTTGCCGGACGGAACGGATATACTGCATGTAACGGCTCGCCCTTGCGGCGGGCGCGATTTTGCTTCCCGAGAGGTGAACGACATGAACGAAACGGAAATCAGAGAACAGGTCAAAGAGGCGTTCGGGATTCTGATGAACGCGGCAAAGCCGGAACCCGGCTCGCTCCTCGTGCTCGGCTGCTCGACCAGCGAGATCGTGGGCAAGCGCATCGGTTCGGGCTCCAGCGAAGAAGCGGCGAAAGCCGTGCTCGACGCGCTGCTGCCGCTGGTGAACGAAGCCGGACTCGACCTTGCGGTGCAGGGCTGCGAGCACATCAACCGCTCGCTGTGCTGTTCGCGCGCAACGATGAAGAAATACGGGCTGCAGCAGGTCTGGGTGAAGCCGTGGCTGCACGCGGGCGGCGCCTGCGTGACCGGCGCCTATGAACGGATCGAAGATGCGGTGATGGTCGAAAGCGTGAACGGACAGGCAACGCTCGGCATCGATATCGGCGACACGCTGATCGGCATGCATCTGCACTGCGTGGCGGTGCCGGTACACAGTCCGCTCCGTCACATCGGCGAAGCGAATCTCGTGATGGCGTTTTCGCGGCCGAAATATGTGGGCGGTCCGCGCGCCCAATATGATAACGTCCCCGTCGGAAGCGACGCGCATGCGCAAAAAATAATTACGAAATAATCGAAAAAAACCTTTGCTATTTGCGGCGGGATGGTTTATACTTGGAACGATGTCCGAATTCGGGTCTGTGGTTGCAAGTCGAAGCCAGTCGCAGGCAAAACGATCCACGTAAGCGGACCAAAGCGTCCGTGAGCACGGTGCGGCTTAGGAGTAAGTCCGGCCGGCGGTATTCCGTCGAGAGGGGCAGTAGTGGGGAGCAATGCTTATGAGCGAACCCTCCTGCCGGCGAGTGTGGGGTCAAAGACCAGGTCAGCCGAAAACGGAGATCAAATTATCCAAAACGCGAAGGGAATCAAAACATCATGTACGAAGACAAGACACTGGTTTGCAGAGACTGCGGCAAGGAATTCGTTTTCAGCGCGGGCGAACAGGAATTCTATGAGAGAAACGGCTTCAAAAACGAGCCCGTCCGCTGCCCGGAATGCCGGAAAGCACGCAAGAACGCGGCGCGCACGCAGAGCCGCGAAATGTTCGACGCCGTCTGCGCATCCTGCGGCAAACCCACCAAGGTACCGTTCCAGCCGAGAAACGACAAGCCGATCTATTGCTCCGAGTGCTTTGCACAGCGCCGCGGCAGATAAAACGCAACCGACACAAAAAGGGACAGCTTCGGCTGTCCTTTTTTTCTCCGAACGCGATCCCGTTTGCTTTGTCCGTGCGTCTTTACGGGTGAACGGCCGTACAAAGCAAGGAGTAAAACCATGAATGATGTAACCGAAACATTCAACACCGTATACGACGCGACGTTTCGCGAGCTGATGCGCTACTGCCTTCTGAAAGCGACGATCGAGGATGCGCACGATCTTCTGCAGAATACCTATGCAAAGTTCTACCGCACCCTCGCACGAAAAGGCACAAGCGCGATCCGCGATCCGAAAGCGTATCTTTTTATGACCTTAAAGCATGAGATCAGCAGCTTTTACCGGTTCCGCGCAAAGCGGAAGGAACTTCCCATCGAAGCCGTTTCGGACGAGCCGGACGACGTTTCGGTGGAGGAGCTCTCCCTCGATCACGCGGCGATCGACGATATTCTCGAACGCCTCAGGGAGGAACCGGAAAGCACGCAGCGCATGTTCATTCTGTATTACGGATACGGCATGAAGCTCGGCGACATTGCAAGAGAAACGGGCACGACGGCGACAGGCGTCAAAAGCCGGCTCGCCCGCGTGCGCAAAAAACTCAGAACGACCTTCGGAGAGGAGAACGCATTATGAAAAACACATCCGAACAGCTCCTGTCCTTTGCGGAAAACGAGCTGATGAAAAAAGAATCCATCCGCCGCGCAGTATTGAGAGAAGCGGCGCAGAAGCAGAAACAGCCGATCGTGTGGACAAAGATCCTGCTGCCGATCGCGGCGTGCCTCGTACTTGCACTCGGCACGGTCTTCTTAATTCCGTCGGCGAGAGCCGAGGTCCTTTCGTGGTTCGGCGTTTCGCGCCCCGCGGATTATCTGACCGCAGACCCGAGCGAGCGGGCAGACGTTCCGGAGCTCGATTCGCTGATCGCGTCGCCTGCCGCAAACGAGGACGTCGTTACGATCCCGATCGACCGCACCGATTCCGAGGCGGTCAACAGCGAAGGCGCGCTGAAGGTCTCGGCATTTCTGCATGAGAACTGCGACGTCGAGCTCGGCGAAGCCATGTTCGACGGGAACACCCTTTACCAGACGATCCGACTGAACGGACTTTCCGGTCTGTATCTTCTGGAGCATTGGACCGGCAGCCGCACCACGGGGGTTCCCGTCGATCCGTACGCGGTCTGGGGACTGTACGAGGGCGGCCCGGGCGAGGAATATCTTTCCGGCGAAAAGACGCTGTATGAAATGCCGGAAAGCTGGATCATGTATGAAATGCCGGACGGCAAGCGTTTCGGCGGCATGATCGACCTGACTTCGTCAATCGAAGGACATCTGGACCGACTGCACGACCTCGGTCTTCTGGTCGAAAACAAGACGGAGGAGCAGATGCAGGCGATCGACGCGGAAAACCGCGCGTATCTTGCCGAGAACGGTCTGATGGCGGCAGCCCAGATCTTCCCGCACGACTACGAGCAGTACCTCGACGCCGACGGCAATCTGACCGCGAAGGTTTATTACGTCGTCAGCGTGATCGAGGAGGACCGCGGCGACGGCAGCTACGTTCCGGACACCGAGCTCTATAACGCGCAGATCGGCACGATCACCGTCAATATGAAAGCGTATCAGAACGTCGAATCGACCGCGGTGAAAGCAAATGCTCCCGTCGTGTGGGGCGCGGAAACGGTTGCCGTCAGCAAAATTGACATCGATTTCGGAGATCCGGACGACCGCTACGAAGACGATCGCGTTTCGCTGTATAAACAGCGCGTTTCGACGGAAGGTCTTACCATGACCGCCGATACGGAGGGTGCGGAATTCAGCACGCTGGGAATCAAAAACATCAGGATCCGTATCAACGTTCCGGAATCGTGGACGCGTGAGGATCGCGAAGCGCTTGCCGATTCGCTGACGTTCAAGGTGCTGCTCAACGGGGAAAGCGGCGATTGGTTTGCCAATCCGTATAACTGCAAAGCGGAAGACGACGGCACCGTGGTGTATGAATTATCGGAGATCGAGAACGTTCCGTACGAGATGATGGGTTCGATCAAAACGATCGCGTTCGTGCCGGTCATTCGTTCCGTCGATACGATGGACGTTTACCACCAGTACGACAACGGCACGAAAAAGAATCCGCTCGGAACAATGAATCCCGAATACGGCGTGACGGAATGGAGCGCGCCCGGCGTAAATTCCTGGAATTACGAATCGACCACGACCGAATTTCCGCAGTACGCGGTCACGCTGAACGTACACTGAATCCGTAAATGAAAAAAGCGCTTCCCGCAAAGGAAGCGCTTTTGTTTCGTCTCAGTAAAAAGTCGCAACCGGCTGTTCGGGTTCGGAGGCGGGTTCAAAAGAATGAATCGTTAAAACCGGCCCCTTCTTGCCGTAGATGTTTGAGAACTTCTCGTGGATCGTGCCCTCGACGATGCCCCAGCTCTTGTGCTTCACGGATTTTGCCATGTCCCACTTGCACACGAGCGGGCAGTAGGCGATGTCCGCCTCGCAGCAGGTCATGATGTGCCGCCCGGCAAGGAACGTATCCTTCGGCATGCGCATGTTGTTCGCGCAAAGCCCCTTGTAGCGGACGGTCTTGCCCTCGTATTTTGCGGGCTCGTCGACGAGGTCGCGATAGAACAGCGCATAGTCGCGGTCCGCGATCTCGACGATATCCGCGTTCAGGTCGAACGGCAGCGGATCCTCAATGTCGTCCTCCACGCTCGTGCCGTCGGTGAGATCATAGACGATCTGCGCCCCGCGGGAGATGCCGCGCACGAGCTTGTGCAGTTCCATCTTGTCCTGCTCCGGCTCGACGCGCGTGAAGATGACGAGCTCCGCCGTGTTCAGCTTGTCCACGACGAGCTGCCGCATGTTCGCGTTGAACGCGGCAATCGTCGAGGCGTCGACCATCATCGTCTCCTGCGCGATGCCCCAGTTTTCCGGCAGGCGGTCGAAGAGGTCGTTCATCTGCCACATGCCGTTGTATTCGATCATGATCCGCGTCGCCGCCGCTTTGCGCTGCCACAGGGACATGTTGGCGGGCGTGAGATCGGCTACGCTGTCGACCGTGCGGATCGTGACGTTGTTGATCGAAAAGCGCCTGGGTTCAAGCTCCTCCTCGCCCTCCTCGCACAGCAGCACCAGCGTGCGCTGTCCCTCGTTGAAGCCGGGATCCTCGAGCATCGACTGAATGAACGTCGTTTTGCCCGAATCGAGGAAGCCCGTGAATAAGAAGACCGGAAGCATCATGGCGGCTTACTCCGTAAACAGCGCCTTCAGAGCGTCTTCGTTCATCTTCGAGCCGATCACGCACAGCCGTCCGATCACGCCCGCAGCGCCTCTCCTGACCTCAACCTCGCCGGGAACGTGGTCGAAATGGATCCACTTTTCGCCGTCTGCCGCCGGGACCACGCCCTTGGCGCGAAGCACGGTGCCGTAGGTTTCGGCATCGTCGAGCTTTGCGATCCTGCTGCGGATCTCGTCCTCGGTGAAGCGGTGCATCGTCTCGATGCCCCAGCTAGAAAACACCTCGTCCGCGTCGTGTCCGTGATGGTGATGATGATGGTGTTCATGCTCATCCTCGTCATCGTCGTGATGATGATGATGGCATTCGCATTCGGGATCGTCGCATTCCTCATCGTCGTGATGATGATGGTGTTCGTGCTCGTCGTCATCATCGTCATCGTCGTGATGGTGGTGATGACGGTGTTCGTGCTCGTCCTCATCATCGTCGTGATGGTGGTGGTGATGGCACTCGCATTCCAGATCGTCGCACTCCTCGCCGTGATGGTGATGATGCTCCTTTTTGAGCGCCTCCATCGACGCCTTCAGCGTGTCGCGGTTTTCGATCGCGGATAGAAGATCCTTTCCGGTCAGCTTGTCCCACGGTGCGGCGACGACCGTCGCTTCCGCGTTCAGCTCGCGCACCATGTCGAGCACTTCCTTCAGGCGCTCCTCGCTCACGTCCTGCGAACGGCTCAGAACGACGCAGTCCGCGGACTCGATCTGGTTCACGTAGAACTCGCCGAAATTCTTGCGGTAGACGCGCGCCTTCTTGGCGTCGACGACCGCGATGCAGCTGTTGATGACGACGTCGTCGGTCAGAACGCCGCTGACCGCGCGCTTGACGTCGGAAAGTTTTCCGACGCCGGACGGCTCGATGAGAATGCGGTCCGGATGAAACTCGTCAAGAACCTTTTTCAATGCTTTCGAGAAATCGCCCACCAGCGAGCAGCAGATGCAGCCGGAGTTCATCTCGGTGATCTCAATGCCCGCTTCCTGCAGAAACGCGCCGTCGATGCCGATCTCGCCGAATTCGTTTTCGATCAGAACGAGCTTTTCGCCGACGTACGCCTCGGCGATCAGTTTTTTGATGAGCGTCGTTTTGCCGGCGCCCAAGAAACCGCTGAAAATATCGATCTTTGTCATGGTTATCCTTCTTTCCCTGCGGGGATCCCCCGTCTTTTCTTCGCTTGATATCCTATCACACTTCTCGGAATTTGCAAGCATTATATTGTGGATTTTTTGTGAGATTCCGCCTTCTTCCGAAGCCCGAACCGCACCGTGAGCGCGTCGGTCGGGCACGCCCGCGCGCAGCGTCCGCAGCGAATGCACTCTATTGAATCGAACTGTTTTTTCGGATCGATCCCCATCGGACAGACCGAAACGCACTTTCCGCAGTCGACGCACGTTTCTTTTTCATAGCTGAGATGCGCCAGCGCAATGCGGTTGAACAGTCCGTAGATCGCGCCGAGCGGGCAGAGATACCGGCAGAACGGACGCGAAACAAGCAGCGACAGCAGAAGAAGCGCCGAGAGTACGCCGACCTTCCACCAGAAGAGGAAGCCGATCTGATTTTTAAGCGCGGCGTTCGCCGCGACCAGCGGGATCCCGCCGAACAGCGTGCCGGACGGGCAAAGCACCTTGCAGAACCACGGCACGAGTACGCCTTTGAACGCAGACAGAAGCGGCAGCCCGATCACGAGCACCGCGAGCACGGCGTATTTGAGCCAACGGAAATACCGCTCGAAGCGGAACGTACGGAGCTTTTTGAAAAACGGAATACGGTAAACGAGGTCCTGCACCCACCCGAACGGGCAGAGCCAGCCGCAGATCCAGCGTCCGAGCGTCAATCCGAACAGGAGCAGAAACCCGAGCACATAGAACGGAAACGCCGGCTTTTTATAGCCGCCGCTCATGGAATTCTGCAGCGAACCAATCGGACACGCGCCGATCGCCGCCGGACAGGAATAGCAGTTCAGCCCCGGCACGCAGACGGACTTCGTTTCGCCCTTTTCGATCGTGCCGAGGAAGAAATGATGCAGTTTCGGATTCTGGAGAAGAAACGCCGCCGCCTGCACGACGAGCCGCTTCCATTCTCCCCTTACACGCGCCGCCTTAGCCAATGCCGATACACTCCAAACAAATATGCGTCGCCTTTGCGATCACGCCCGCGACCTGACCCGAAAAGATTCCGTACAGCAGAAAAGCCGTGCCCAGAAGAATGAGCACGGTGCATATTCCGATGCGGACGGACCGCTTCACGGCAAAAGATCCTCCACGACCGCTTTCCATTGGTTATAATTCATGCTGCCGACGATCGTGTCCGCGATCTGATTCCCCGTGCTGTCGAAGAACATCGTGGTCGGGATGGCGTCGAATTGACTGACCAGATCAATGAGCGTGCCCGCCGGCTCAAAAGCGGGATATGTGACGCCCGCGTCCCTGAGCGTCTCCTTCGCGCCTTCCGGATCATTCGAGAAGGACAGCACGCCGAGGATCAGCACGTTCGGATATTCCCGATGGATCCGTTCAAGCTCCGGCAGTTCGCCCACGCACGGACCGCACCACTCCGCCCAGCAGTTGACGATCACCAGATCGTATTCGTGCAGAATATCGGAGCTGATCGGCTCGCCGTACAGGGTGACCGTATCGAATACAAGCTCCGGTCCGCCCTCCGCGGACGGCTCGGGCGCGTTTGTCGCGACCGGTTCGGGCGTTTTCGCCGGTTCGGTCTCGGGCTGCTTTATCGCGCAGCCGAAGGACAGCAGAAGCAGCATGCCCAGTGCAAATATCAAAATGCGTTTCATTATTTGTAATCTCCTTTTCTTTCTGTTTACTTTACCACGTTCGCACGGTTTTGAAAACATTTTTTATAAAATCTGTGTTTCCCCTCTTGACAACTGTGATGAAAGCGTTATAATTGTGTATGCACAGTAAGCACAATTATGAAGGAGGAACTTATGAAGATCCTTGCGATTCAAAATCTCCGCAAAGCATATCCGGGCTTTCTTCTGAACGACGTCAGCTTCGACGTCGAAGAGGGCTGCATCATGGGTTTCATCGGCCGCAACGGCGCGGGCAAGACGACGACGATCAAGTGCATTCTGAACCTTGCGCATGCGGACGGCGGCAGCGTTCTGTTTGAGGGGCGCGATCTTTGGGCGAACGAGACCGTCTGCAAGAAGGAGATCGGTCTGGTGCTCGGCGAATTCGATTATTACAAGCGCAAAAAGCTCCGCGTGATCGCGGACGTCACGAAACGCTTTTATCCGGACTGGGACGAGGCGCTGTATCAGGAGCTTCTGAAGCGCTTTTCGCTTGATCCCGAAAAGAAGGTCAGCGAACTCAGTCAGGGCATGCGTGTGAAGTTTGCTCTGGCGCTGGCGCTGTCGCACCGGGCGAAACTTTTGATCCTCGACGAGCCGACCAGCGGCCTGGACCCCGTTTCGCGCGACGAGCTTCTGGAGATCTTCCGCACGATCATCGAGGACGGCAGGCACAGCATCCTGTTCTCGACGCACATTATTTCCGATCTCGAAAAGTGCGCGGACTACATTACATACATCAAGGGCGGAAAGATCCTCTGCTCCACCGACGTGGAAACCTTTAAGGACGCCTACCGCCTGGTTTCCGGCGAAGCGGAACAGCTCGCAGAATATCGCGACCGGCTTGTGGGCTGCCGTGCGCACGCGTTCGGCTTTACCGGACTGATGCGCCGCGAGGACGCGGAAGCTGCGGAGGACCTCAAGATCGCTCCGGCGGATATGGAATCCATTATGATCTATACGGAAAAGGAGGACGGCCATGAAAGCGTTGCTTTTTAAGGACTTTAAGCTCTGTCTGCACCCGACGATCTTCATCTATCTCGCGATGGTGCTGATGCTTCTGATCCCGAGCTATCCGTATCTCGTTTCGTGCTTCTTCGTCTGCAACGCGATCTTCTTTATCTTCCAGAGTTCGCGCGAAAACGGCGATCCGATGTATACCGCCATGCTGCCGGTATCGAAGGCGCAGACGGTCAGGGCGCGGTGCCTGTTCGTCGTGCTGGTTCAGACGATCGACATTCTGCTGATGGCCGGGATGTGCGCATTCGCGATCGTCTCCATGCCGGAGCACAACGCCGGCGGCACCGATCACGGGCTCTCGCTTCTCGCCTTCGCGCTCGTACTGTTCGCGATCTTCAATCTGATCTTCCTGCCGAGCTTCTATAAAACCGGCTACAAGGCGGGCACGTCGTTCCTGAAGGGCGCGATCGGCGTTTGGATCTGGCTGATCCTTGCGGAAGGCACGATGATCGCCTCCGGCGCGATCAAAGAAAGCGGCGCGGACGTCCCGTTCTTCCGCTTCCTCGCCGAATACGTCGACTGCATGCCGAAAACCGCAAAGGCATGGACGGTGCAGCTGATCCTGTTCGGCGCGGGGCTCCTGATCTACGCCGTCTGCACGCTGCTTGCGGCGCGCCTCTCCGTCAACAACTACGAAAAGGTCGACGTGCAATGAAGCTCTCGGTCAATCCGAACGACAAGACGCCGATCTACCGGCAGTTATACGAGCAGATCGCAAGCGAGGTGCTTTCGGGGACGCTGTCCCCCGGCGCCCCGCTGCCGCCGATCCGCACGGTGAGCCGCGAGCTCGGCGTTTCCATGATCACGGTGCGCAGCGCGTGGGAAGCGCTGGAACACGATGGGTATCTTTTGACGCGCGCGGGCAGCGGCTGCTTCGTCGCGCCGATCAACGAGACGCACCGGCAGAGCAAGGTGGACGAACGGCTTTCCGCCGCCGTCGGCGCGCTCGTCTCCGACGCGAAAGCGCTCGGCGTGGACAAAGAAACGCTGCTTTCCATGATCGAAGAACGGTTCTGAACGAAACAGAAAAACAGGACGGTATGCACCGTCCTGTTTCGTTTATTGCGGGTTTACGGAATGACCTTGACGATTTGAAAATCCACGTCGCCGTCGCCGCCCTCATGCGGCATAGTTTCGATCGCGATCCGTCCGTCGTCCAGGAAGTATGCGTCCTCATCCTCGCCGGTGATCATCGCTCCGGTTTCGTCCGTCAGCTGGTAAAAGTACGCGCTCTTCTCCAGGCGGTAGCCGTCGGCGATCGTATGGTCGATCGGCTTTGCGCCGCTCCATTTCAGCACCGCCCCGTCCGCGCCGTACAGCACGAACGCGTCTGCGTAAGCTTCGCTGATCCTATACGGCGTGCTGAAATCCAGCTCATAGTGGATCACAAGCGTCTGCCCGTCCTTGACAAGCCATGCAAAGAACCCGTCAAAAAGAGGATTGAGCGTTTCAACCTCTAAGGTCCTGTCTGTCCATCCGTCGCGGATCAGCGAAAGAATGATCGTGTCGAGGTTTTCGCCGAGCATATACGTCAGTAATCCGCTTTCTCCATCGCGCCTATCGCGCCGCACAATGCTGAACGGATCGACGGCGCACAGCCCGAACGGATCGCAGACCATGTCGAGAGGGAGCTCTACCAGCTCGTATCGCGCCGCACGGTACTCCTCCACGTCGAACGCTTTAATACCGTAAAACAGCAGCTCCGGCTTCTCTCCGCTTGCGTCGATCAGCGCATAGCCGTTGTTGTTGCCGACCAGCGTGCACGGTCGTTCCGTTCCGTCCGGGAAGCGCAGAGTGCCGGTCATAGCGCCGTCCGCGCCGACCGTCATGCTTAGATAGGCGTTTCGACGCTCACCCATATCAAACCATCTGCTCCATTCCGTATCCGGCTCCAATGGCAGGTAAAAGCGATTGACCTCCGACCGCGTTTCGCCGGGACCTTCCTGTTCTGTTTTCAAAACCCTGCTGTCCAGCCCGTCATACGCCAGAACACCGAACGGGTCCGACACGATCTCGATTTTCACCGCCGCGCCGTCGGTAGAAAGACGCACCTCCCCTGCGGGAAGCGTCAGCGCCGGCTTTGTATCGTCCGCTGTGCGGAACAGCCTTGTTTCCAGAGAGAACGTCTCACCATTCTCCGTCAGCGCGAACACCTCGTTCGGCGTGAACAGACATGCGGTCCCATCCGCATAGACCAGCAGGTGATAATGGGACCTCCTCCAGCCCTGCCATCCTCCGTTGTATACCCAACCGGTGTTTTTGTCCGTCTCAAGCGACAACGGCCGCGCGTTTTTCTCGGAAAAAGCGGGCGCGTCGATTGCAGACGAAACGACCGGTTCCGGTGCGACTGCCGATGGCATTTCCGTCGCGGATTTTTCCGGAGTTGTCGGTTCCTTCTCCGTTCCGCACGCAAACACGCTGCACAGAAGCAGCGCGGCAAGCAGAATGATGAATTTCTTTTTCATGGAATCCCCCTCCCTTTACCTCCATTTTATCGAATAATTGTGTTATTTCTGCATCCTGCGTGTAAATAATCAAAAAAGGACGGTGTGACCTGTCCTTCTTTGAATCGATATGCTGCTCCGCAATGCGATATGCCTGCCGGAGCAGGCGCGATATGCGGCGTAAGCCGCACGCATGGGTTGCTGTCGCTGAGGGCTTACCCGCGCTCTCAGCTCAATTCGCTCGTTCCGGTGCAGAGCTCGTAGTACTTGCCGCGCTGGGCTAAAAGCGCATCGTGGTCGCCGCGCTCGATGATGCGGCCGTTTTCAAGGACCATGATGCAGTCGCTGTTGCGAACGGTCGAAAGACGGTGCGCGATGACAAACACGGTGCGTCCGTGCATCAGCGCGTCCATGCCCTTTTCGATGTGCTTCTCGGTGCGGGTGTCGATGGAGCTCGTCGCCTCGTCGAGGATCAGCACCGGCGGATCGGAAACCGCCGCCCGCGCGATCGCCAGAAGCTGCCGCTGTCCCTGCGAGAGGTTCGCGCCGTCGGCGACAAGCTGCGTTTGATAGCCCTCGGGCAGATGCGTGATGAAGAAGTCCGCGTTCGCGATCTTCGCGGCTTTTATGCACTCCTCGTCGGTCGCGTCGAGCCGCCCGTAGTGGATGTTCTCCATGACCGTGCCGGAAAAGAGGTGCGTATCCTGCAGAACCATGCCGAGCGAGCTCCGGAGTGCGCTCTTTTTGATCTCGCGCACCGGAATGCCGTCGTAAGTGATCGTGCCGTCCGTGATGTCGTAGAACCGGTTGATCAGGTTCGTGATCGTCGTCTTGCCCGCGCCGGTGGAACCGACGAACGCGATCTTCTGTCCCGGATGCGCATAGAGCGTAACGTCAGTTAGGACCTGCTTTTTGCCGTCGTAGGAGAAGTCGACGTCGGTAAAGCGCACTTCGCCGCGCAGCGGCACGAGTTCGTCGCCGCGCTTCCATGCCCAATGCCCGGTGCGGCGGTCGGTCTCCTGGAGCGTTCCGTCCGTTTCTTCGACGCGGACCAGCGTGACCGTGCCCTCGTCGACCTCGGCGGGCATATCAATGAGCGCAAAGATTCGCTCCGCGCCAGCGAGCGCCAGAAGGATCGAGTTGAACTGCTGCGAGATCTGGCTGATGCGGTTGCTGACCTGCCGCACGAACTGCAGCGACGCGATCAGCGCGCTGCCCTCCACCAGGAACGCCTGGTGCGAGGCGAACCAGGTGTTTTCAAGCAGGAACTCCTCCCCCGGCACCGGCGCCGCCAGCAGCACGCCGACGGTGCAGGTGATCGCGTAGAAGATGTGGGAGATGTTGTTCATCAGCGGACCGACAATGCTTGCGTAGGTGTTCGCGTCGGTCGCGACCTTGCAGAGCTCGTCGTTGTGGACCTTGAAGCCCGCCTTCGCCTTGTCCTCGTGGGTAAAGACCTTGACGACCTTCTGCCCCTCCATCATTTCCTCGATGTAGCCGTTGACCGCCGCCAGCTCGTACTGCTGCTTTTTGAAGTTCCGACGGCTCTTTTTGGTTACGCCGCGCATCACATAAAACACGGTCACGCCCATGCAGATCATGATGAACACGACCGGGATGGACAGGGACGCCATCAGCCCGAATACGAAGGCAAGCGAGGAGATCGAGATGAGCATCTGCGTGATCGAATGGTGCAGCAGCTCGTTGACCGCCTCGGTATCGTTGGTGTAATAGCTCATCAGTTCGCCGTGCGTGCGTCCGTCGAAGAACGCGATCGGAAGCGACTGCATCTTCTCGAACATTTCCTTGCGCAGCGCGCACATGACGCGCGCGGAGCAGGAGAGCATCAGCCGGTTCAGCAGGAAGTTGGTGACGACGGCGATCGCGTACAGGATCGCCATGCCGATGAGCAGCGCGGCATACTTCGCCATATCCGCGCCGATCCCGGCTTCGAGCACCTCGACAAGCTGCTTTGTCATCAGCACCGCGTAGTTGGACGCGGCGGAATACGCAAGGATCGAAATGATCGAAACGATCAGGATCCCGGTGCAGTTTTTGAAATAGCGGAACAGGCGAACGAGCGTTTTCAGCGGCTTTTCGGCACGCTTTCCGCCCATCTTGCTGTTGAAAGAGCTTCCTCTCGGCGGCATTACGCGTTCGCCTCCTCTCTGACCTGCGATTCATAGACCTCGCGGTAGATCTCGCTGCGCAGGAGAAGCTCGGCGTGTCTGCCGACGTCGGAGATTCTGCCGTGCTCCATGACGATGATCTGATCCGCGTCCATGACGGACGTGATCCGCTGCGCGATGACGATCTTGGTCATGTCGTTCAGTTTGGAAAGACCGTCCCGGATCTTCGCCTCGGTCGCGGTGTCGACCGCGCTCGTCGAGTCGTCGAGGATCAGGATCTTCGGTTTTTTCAGCAGCGCGCGGGCGATGCACAGCCGCTGCTTCTGTCCGCCGGACACGTTGCATCCGCCCTGCCCGAGGTCGGTGTCGTACCCGTCCGGGAATGCGGTGACAAACCCGTCGGCGCAGGCGGTTTTGCACGCCTCGCGGATCTCTTCGTCCGTGGCGTCCGGATCGCCCCAGCGCATGTTCTCCCGGATGCTGCCCGAGAACAGCATATTTTTCTGCAGCACCATCGAAACGCCGTCGCGGAGCGCTTTCAAGCTGTATTCGCGCACGTCGTGTCCCGACACGCGCACGGAACCGGACAGCACGTCGTAGAGCCGCGGGATCATCTGCACGAGCGTCGATTTGCCCTCGCCCGTGCCGCCGATGACGCCGACCGTCTGTCCCGGCAGAATATGCAGGCAGATATCCTTGAGGTTCAGAATCTCCGGATTGCCGGAGTACGAGAAGTCGACGTGGTCGAACTCGATCTCGCCGGTTTCGACCGTCAGATCGCTTTCCGGCGATTCGATGTCGATCTGCTCCTCAAACACCTCGTTGATGCGGTCCAGCGACGCGCGCATTCTCGAAAGCATCAGCGGGAACATCGAAACCATCTGCAGCGAGGCGATGACCTGCGTGGAGTAGCCGATCAGCGCGGTCAGCTCGCCGATGGGCAGGTTCCCGTCCGGCGAAACGCTCATACGCCCGCCGAACAGCCACAGCAGGATCGTCGCGCCCCACATCACGCCGAGCTGGATTGGGTTCGCGAACGAGAAGAGCTTCTGCGCGTAGATCTGCGTCTTCATCAGATCGTCGGCGCTGTCCCGGAACTTGTTGTTTTCGTACGGACCGCGCACGAACGATTTGACCACGCGCATGCCGATCAGGTTCTCCTGCACGGCGCTGTTCATGGTGTCCATCTTTGTGAACATCATCTTGAACCGCCTGCGTCCGATGAACATGAAGAGCAGCATCGGCGTCAGAACGAGCGGCAGCGCGATCACGAAGATGTACGACAGCTTCACGTTGATGCGGAACGCCATGACCGCCGCGAGCACCATCATGATCGGCGCGCGGAACATCATGCG
>JAFRUN010000054.1 GCA_017438865.1 Clostridia bacterium | reverse complement strand
TGTCGATCAGTGCGACAAGGCCGTCGATCGTTTCGCCGAGGTTATGCGGCGGCATGTTCGTCGCCATGCCGACCGCGATGCCGTTGGATCCGTTGACGAGCAGGTTCGGGAACCGCGCGGGAAGCACCGTGGGCTCCTGCTGCGTACCGTCGAAGTTCGGCTGGAAATCGACCGTGTCCTTGTCGATGTCGCGCATCATTTCCATTGCCATCTTAGAAAGACGCGCTTCGGTATAACGCATCGCCGCCGCGCCGTCGCCGTCGGCGGAGCCGAAGTTGCCCTGTCCCTCGACGAGCGGATAGCGGGTGTTGAAGTCCTGCGCAAGACGCACCATCGCGTCGTACACGGATGAGTCGCCGTGCGGATGGTATTTACCCATGCAGTCGCCGACGATACGAGCGGATTTACGCGTGGGCTTGTCAGGCGTGACGCCGAGTTCTTCCATCGAGTGCAGGATGCGGCGATGCACCGGCTTCATGCCGTCGCGCACGTCGGGGAGCGCGCGGCTCGTGATGACCGACATTGCGTACGCAATGAAGCTCTTCTGCATCTCGCGTTCCAGATTGATCGGCCGGATGCGGCCGTTGTTTGTCGTTGTCGTTTCGCTCATATGATTACCTCATCAGATATCCAGGTCGGTGACGAGCTTTGCGTTCTGCTCGATGAATTCGCGCCGCGGCTCGACCTTGTCGCCCATCAGCAGCGTAAACAGCCGGTCCGCCTCCACGGCGTCCTCGACCGTGACCTTCAGCATCAGGCGCTGTTCGGGATCCATCGTCGTTTCCCAGAGCTGTTCCGGATTCATCTCGCCGAGACCTTTGTACCGCTGGATCTCCGGCTTCGGATCCGGTCCGATCTCCTTGAGCTTTTCGTCGAGCTCCTCGTCGGAATACACATACCACTGCTGCTTGCCGCGCTTGACGCGGTAGAGCGGCGGCTGCGCGATGTAAACGTACCCCTCGTCCACGAGCGGGCGCATGTGCCGGTAGAAGAAGGTCAGAAGCAGGATGCGGATATGGCTGCCGTCGACGTCCGCATCGGTCATGCAGATGATCTTGTGATAGCGCAGCTTCGAGATGTCGAACTCCGTATCGATGCCGGCGCCGAACGCCGTGATCATGTATTTGATTGCGTCGCTACTGAGCATCCGGTCCAGACGCGCCTTTTCGACGTTCAGAATCTTGCCGCGCAGCGGAAGGATCGCCTGGTACTTCGGGTTTCTGCCCATCTTGGCGGAACCGCCTGCGGAATCGCCCTCGACGAGGAAGATCTCGCAAAGCGACGCGTCCTTTTCGGTGCAGTCACTTAGCTTTCCGGGCAGCGCCGTGGAGTCGAGCGCGGTCTTGCGGCGGGTGAGGTCCCTCGCCTTTCTCGCCGCTTCGCGTGCGCGCGAAGCCATCAGGCACTTATCGACGATCATGCGGCCGATCGGCGGATTCTCGTCGAGGAACTCGGAAAGACCCTTATAGACGGTATTGCTGACCAGCGGCCGAATGTCTGCGTTGCCGAGCTTGGTCTTGGTCTGTCCTTCGAACTGCGGCTCCTGGAGCTTCACGGAAATGACGGCGGTCAGACCTTCGCGGATATCCTCGCCGGACAGCGAACTGTCCTTTTCCTTAAAGAGGTTCGCGCGCTTCGCGTAATCGTTGACCGCGCGCGTCAGCGCCTGCTTGAAGCCGTCCAGATGCGCGCCGCCCTCGTGCGTGTTGATGTTGTTCGCGTAGGTGTAGATATCCTCGTTGTAGCCGTCGTTGTACTGCATCGCGATCTCGACCGTGGCGGTCTCCTCGCCGTTCTCCATGCGCTTTGCGGAGAAGTAGATCGGATCCTGATGCAGGACTTCCTTATTCTTGTTGTAGTGCGACACGAACGAACGGATGCCGCCCTCAAAGCAGTAGTCGCGCTCCAGATGCGGCTCTTCGCGTTCGTCGATCGCCGTGATGCGCACGCCCGCGTTCAGAAACGCCAGCTCGCGCAGACGGGACTTCAGCTTGTCAAACTCAAACCTGACCTCGTCGAAGATCTCCGCGTCCGGCTTGAACGTGACGCTCGTGCCGGTGTCGTTTTCGGCGCATTCGCCGACGACCTCGACCTTCGTCACCGGAATGCCGCGCTGATACTTCTGCCGGTGGATCCTGCCGCCGCGGCGCACCTCGACCGTGAGGTCCTCGGACAGCGCGTTCACGCACGACAGACCGACGCCGTGCAGACCGCCGGAGACCTTGTAGCCCCCGCCGCCGAACTTGCCGCCCGCGTGCAGGATCGTCAGAGCGACCTCCAGCGCGTCCTTGCCGGTCTTTTCGTGATAGCCGACCGGTATGCCGCGGCCGTTGTCACTGACCGTCACGGTTTCGCCCTTGTGGATCACGATGTTGACATGGTCGCAGAACCCCGCCATTGCTTCGTCGATCGAGTTGTCGACAAGCTCGTAAACGAGGTGGTGCAGTCCTCTTGAATCGGTCGAACCGATATACATGCCCGGACGGCGGCGAACCGCCTCGAGCCCCTCCAGTACCTGGATCTGTGACGCGCCGTAATCGGCGCTCACTTCATGCTGCAGATCTTCCATCTTTTTCTCTCACATTCTCCTATGATAAATCGGTTTTGTTGCTTTCGCTGAGCCGTTCTTTGAGCGTCTGCACCGCCGTTGCGGCGGCGTAGACGTAGGTCGTTCCGTTTCGCGAGCAGATCACATACGCTTTCGGGCGACCGTAGGACGGATAGTAATGCCCCGCCTCCACGCAGTCGCGGATGATGCGTTCCGTCTCCGCCGTCGCCCGTTCCGCCGGCTGGATCGCGATCACGTCCGCCGTCGGCACGAAGCGGTTTTCTCCGATGTGCAGAAGCATTATTCCTCCACCACCCTTCCGTTTGAAACGCGGTACACCTGCATGCTGACCGCGCCGGCTTTCACAAACTCCTCGAGATGCGTGCAGGTCACGAACGTCTGGCAGTCCGAAACGACCTCCAGAAGCCGCGACTGCCGTTCGGCGTCGAGCTCCGAAAACACGTCGTCCAGCAAAAGCACCGGACGCTCGCCGCGCACTCTGCGGACAAGGTCGATCTCGGACAGTTTCAAAGACAGCGCCGCGGTCCGCTGCTGTCCCTGCGAACCGTACACGCGCAGATCGCGCCCGTTCAGAAGGAGCTGCAGGTCGTCCCTGTGCGGTCCGACCGAGGTGAATCCGCGGAAGATGTCGCGCTCCAGCCGGTCCGCAAGCTGTTCGGTCAGCGTCTCGCGCAGATCGTCGAAATCCTGCACCGGCACCGTCGGCTGATAGACCGTTTCCAAAAGCTCCTTCGTGCCGCTCATCTTCGCGTGGAGCGTGTGCGCGTTTTGGGAAAGCTCCTCGACGAACGACGCCCTTGCCTGCATGATCGTCGCGCCGAGCTTGCTTAACTGCTCGTCCCAAAGCTCGATCATGTCGTACGGCACGGTTTCTTCCTTCAGGAGCAGATTGCGGCTTTTCAGCGCCTGATTGTACTGCTGCAGAGCGTAGTAGTACGCGGGCTTCAGCTGGCTCAGCTCCATATCGAGAAACCGCCGCCGTTCCTGCGGTCCGTCCTTCACAAGCTGCAGGTCCTCCGGCGAGAACATCACGACGTTCAGGCAGCCCATCAGCTCGCCCGAACGGTTCAGCGGCGCCTCGTCGAGATACACGCGCTTGCGTTCGCCGCGGATGAGCTCGATGCGGATCGAACGCGAGCCGCCGCGCGTTTCGAGCGCAAGCGCCACGCTGCCGTCCGGCTGACCGTCCATCAGCAGCTCGGCGTCGTGCGGGGTACGGTGGCTCCTGCCCAACGCGCACAGAAAGATCGATTCGAGCACGTTGGTCTTCCCCTCGGCGTTCAGTCCCGAAAGGATGTTGAGTCCCGGTTCCGGGTACAGGGTAAGGTCCGTATAATTCCGGAATCTATGCAGTTCCAGTCCCTTGATCCGCATGGGCACATTCTCCTCACAATTTACCATACGAGTATAGCACATCCGGCCTTTTTTGTAAATATCAATATAGAAGATATAGCAATTCTTTTCATATATTTTACATACATAACCGTCCTTTTCCGCCCGTTTTCGGGGCATGAAAAAAGCCCGCCGGAAGGCGGGCGGAAAACTGTATGCTTTACGGGATGTCGTGCTCCACTTTTTCGGGCGCAACCTCCAGAAGCTCGGGGTGTTTCAGGTAATTTAAGAGCTTTCTGCTTGCCACGACGTACTGCGAACCGGAGCAGACGCGCTCGTCCATGACGATACCGATCGGAATGCACTTCTCGAACACGATCTCGCCTTTTCTGCGCTGCGGCACTTCGTGCGGGATGCCCATCGCCATGATCATCGTCGTCGTACCGAAGTTGTAGACGTGGTGATAGATCGCGTTGGTGCGGATGCTCGCAAGGTTCGTGATCGTCAGCGAGCAATGGAACGGGCTCGCGTCGATGATGCTCTTCGGCAGCAGACCGAACTTGTCCATCGCCTTGAACACGCACACGCCGAAGCGGCACAGCCCCGGCACCTTCAGGAGCTTGCGAATAAGGTCGTCGGTCGAGTTGGTATCGCCCGAAGCGCGGTTTTCCGCGACATATTTGTCGAGCGTTTTATGCACGTCGTCGATCGTGAACTCCGGCTCAAAATGCATCTTGTTCATCGTGCCTTCGGTCTCGCCGGGCTTTAAGACCACCATGCCGACCGCGATCTCGTTGCGCGCGTAGATCGTCTTGTTCACGACGAAGCGGTTGATGATCGGGTACTCCGCCACCGTGCGGACGTATGCCGCAAGCACCAGTCCGAGGTGCGAATACTCCTTGCCCTCGGCGCGCTTTCTGTTCAGATACGCCTGCATCGGCTCAAGCGGTACGTCGATCTCCATCATGTTCATCGAGTCGCAGCGCTGGTCCATGATATGCGCCGCGACCTGATACATCGGCTGCGCGGTCTTGACACGTCTTCCGTCTTTTCTCATTGTCATTCTCCCTGTGAAGTATGGATTGGATTTTGTATGGTTTCCGGTTCATGCTTTCTCGCAAACCGCTGCACGCCGTAGATCCCGACGAGGATCACCACGCAGAACACCGCAGAAAGCCATGTGAACGGCTCCTTTAAGATCAGCGCCCCCGCGATCACGGAAACCGCGGTCGTCAGGTTCGCGTAAACGGTCGAGCGCGTTACCGTCATATACGTCGCCATATAGGACAGCAAAAAGTAGCTCACGACCGAACAGCATACCGATAAAAACAGCACCGGCAGCAGAAACTTCACGTCCGCAAGCGGCGCAAAGAATGTGCCGAAATCGAATCGCGTCCGGACAAGCGCGATCGGCGTAAAGCACACCGCGCCCATGCCGATCATCAGATACGTCCGCTCGAACGCCGTAAACGCGGCGGACAGCCCGCGGTCCAGGATCCCGTACGCCGCGGCGGAAACCACCGCAACGATCAGTCCGACCACGCCGATCCAGTCGAGCGCGCCGCCGGAATGCGTCAGAAGTCCGATGCCGATCACGCCGCCGACCGAAAGAAAGCTGAACAGCACCTGCCCGAGCGTCGGCTTTTCGTGCAGGAACGGGATCGCCGCAAAGATCGAAACGATCGGGATCACCGCGATCATCACGCCCGAAAAGATCGTCGTCGAATGGATCACGCCGAGCTCCTCGCCGATAAAATAGATCACCGGCTCCATAAGCCCCATCAAAAGCGGCCAGAAGATGCGCTTTCCCTTTCCGCGAAAGTCGATCTTCACGACACGGAAAAGCAGCAGCAGATTCATGACGGCGAACGCGATCAGAAACCGGTGGCTTAAAAGCAGATACATATCCGCAACGCCGAGCGCCGATTTCGTGGCGAGGAAGCTGAATCCCCAGAAAACATGGCTGATGACCGCCGCCAGAAAGAGCGTGATCTCTTTTTTCTTCATGTCAGTCGATCCTGTACTCGAGAATGGTCCTTCGCTCTTTCAGTCCCATCTGCCGGTAAAACGCAAGCGCGCCGGCGTTGTCGTTCCATACGTTCAGCGTGATCCAGTCGAAGCCGTTTTCCCCGGCGTACGCCTTGACGTGACGGAAGAGCCGCTGTCCCACGCCGGTCCGGCGTTCGGCTTCGTCCACGCACAGATCGTCGATATACAGCTCCCTGCGCTCGACGATCGGCCCGTCGTCCTCCACCGTCTTTTGAAAGCAGATCGCGTACCCCACGGCACGGTCGGTTTCGTCCGTTTCCACAAACAGAACGCAGTCCGGATCCTTCAGAAGGTCCAGAACGCCCGCCTCGGAATACTTCTGCGTACCGCTTCGGTACATATCGGGACGCACGGCGGCGTGCACTTCCAGCACCTGCCTTAAAAGTGCGGAGATGCGCGGCGCATCCTTTTCTTCGGCTCTGCGGATCATGCTTACTCCTTCATCATGCGCGCCGCGAGCTTCATGCGCTGTTCCTTAGAAAGGATGCGCTTGCGCATGCGGATGCTCTTCGGCGTGATCTCGACGAGCTCGTCGTCCGCGATGAACTCCAGACACTGTTCGAGCGTGAACAGCGTGGGCGGCGTCAGGCGCAGCGCTTCGTCGCTGCCTGCCGCGCGCATGTTGGTGACGTGCTTCTTCTTGCAGACGTTGACCACGATGTCGTCCGCCCGCGCGCACTCGCCGACGATCTCGCCCTCGTAGACCGGAACGCCCGGTCCGATGAACATCCTGCCGCGGTCCTGCGCATAGAACAGCCCGTAGGAGCAGGAATCGCCCGTTTCGTGCGCAACCAGACTCCCCGTCTTGCGCTCGGCGATATCGCCCTTATAGGGTTCATAGCCGTAGAAGATATGGTTCATGACGCCGTTGCCGCGCGTGTCGGTCATGAGCTCCGAACGGTAGCCCATCAGTCCGCGCGCCGGGATCAGAAACTTCAGCCGCGTGCCGGTGTCGCCGAGCGTCGTCATGTCGGTCATTTCCGCTTTGCGCATGCCGAGCTTTTCCATGACCGCGCCCACATATTCCTGCGGCACGTCAATGGTCAGCTCCTCGATCGGCTCGGTCACGACGCCGTTTTCGTCCTTGTGCAGGATGACCTTCGGACGCGACACCGCGAACTCGTAGCCCTGACGGCGCATCTGCTCGATCAGGATCGAAAGATGCAGCTCGCCGCGGCCGCTGACGCGGAACGTGTCGGTCGATTCGGTCTCCTCGACGCGCATCGACACGTTCGTCTTGACCTCGTTGAACAGACGGTCGCGGAGGTTGCGGCTGGTCACATACTTGCCTTCCTTGCCCGCAAACGGACTGTCGTTGACCAGGAACATCATGGATACGGTCGGCTCGTCGATCTTGACGAACGGCATCGGCTCCACGCAGCTCGGATCGCACGCGGTCTCGCCCACGTTCAGGTCTTCCACGCCCGCGACGCAGACGATGTCGCCTGCATACGCTTCCTCGACCTCGACGCGCTGCAGGCCCTCAAAGTTATACAGCCGCGTGATCTTCGTGTCGCGGCGGCGGTTCTCCTGCCCGCCGCACAGCGTGATGATCTGTCCGCGCTTCGCCACACCGCGCTCGATGCGGCCGATGCCGATCTTGCCCACATAGTCGTCGTAATCGATCGTGGAAAACAGGATCTGCAGCGGCGCGTCGATATCCGTTGCGGGCGACGGGATCTCCTTGAGGATCGTATCGAAGACCGCCTGCATATTGTTCTCCATCTGATCCGGCTCGTAGCCCGACATATTGTTGCGCGCGGAGGCGTACACGATCGGGAAATCAAGCTGCTCGTCCGTTGCGCCGAGCTCGATGAACAGCTCCAGCGCCTCGTCCACGACCTCGTAGGGACGCGCTTCGGGACGGTCGACCTTGTTCACGACGACGACCGCCTTCTTGTTGAGCTCCAACGCCTTGCGGAGAACGAACCGCGTCTGCGGCATGCAGCCCTCGAACGCGTCGATCAGCAGCAGAACGCCGTCGACCATCTGCAAAATGCGCTCGACCTCGCCGCCGAAGTCCGCGTGACCGGGCGTGTCGACAATATTGATGCGCGTGTCGCCGTAGGTGACCGCGGTATTTTTGGACAGGATCGTGATGCCGCGCTCGCGTTCGAGGTCGCCGCTGTCCATAATGCGTTCTGTCCCCTGTTCGCTGCGCCGCAGCGCGCCCGCGTCCTTCAGAAGCTGATCGACCAGCGTCGTCTTGCCGTGGTCGACATGCGCGATGATCGCAACATTGCGAATATTCATAAATCTTCCTCTTTCCCTCGGATTCCGATGGTTCTTTCAAAAATCGAAACAAGATATTATACACCGCTTTTCCTTTGAATGCAAGCGAAAACAAATAAAAAAGACGAGCGGAATCCCGTTCGCCTTTTCCGTTTTTCCGTTTTATTTCAGTCCCATCACATACCGCAGGATCGCGGCGGCGTCCGCGGCGTCGACCGTTCCGTCGCCCGTAAAGTCCGCGGCTCGCAGCGCGTCGCCGCTCAGCGACGCCAGCGATACGACATACCGGAGTACCAGCGCCGCATCGGCTTCCGTGACCGTGCCCGAACCGTCTGCGTCGCCGCGCAGCGCATACGGGGACGGCTTCGGCGTCGCGGTCGGCTTAGGCGTCGCGGTCGGCTTCGGCGTTGCGGTCGGCTTCGGCGTTGCGGTCGGCTTCGGCGTTGCGGTCGGTTTCGGCGTATCGGTCGGCTTGGCCGTTGCCGAGGGCGTCGGCGCCGCCGTTGCCGTTGCCGCGGGCGTCGCGGAAGGCGTTTCCGTCGGGACAGCCGTCGGCGTCGCGGAAGGCGTTTCCGTCGGTATGTCCGGAGGCGTTTCCGTCGGCGCCGCAGTCGGAGCCGCCGTCGGCGTTGCGGAAGGAACCGCGGTCGGGACCGCCGTGGTAAACGGCATTGTGCCGTCGTCATAGGTAAAGTCGAACGCTGCAGTCGATTCGATCGCGCTGCCGTTCTCGTCGAACAGCGTCGCCCCGCGGTAATAGAACTTCAGCACGTCCACATAGGAATAGCCCTTTTTCACCATCTGTCCCGCGCCACGGTGCGAAAGTCCCGCGCGGTGTCCGCTCGAAACGCCCCATACGAGCTTCCATTCGTGCTGTGCGGTATGCACCGCGAAGCAGACCGTGCCGGATGCGCCCGGCGCCGCGGCGGCTTTGACCTCGGCGGGCGTGCAGGAGAACGAAACCTGCTTCTGTTTTCCGGCGTCGTCCATAACCGTCAGCGTCCAGTCGTATCGTTTCTGCGGCGCAAGCGCGCTCGGATACCGCGTCGTGCCGGTCGGATTCTTCGGATCGTACACGCCGACGAGCATATCGACCGAAACGATCTCCTTCGCGCCGGTCTTTTCGAGCAGAAACGCGTACAGCGAAGCGTTCATGCTTTTCGGCGCCGTGCCGTCGATCGTTAGCACGACGTTCCTGGTCGAGCCCGCAAGGTCGAACGGATCGTAGCCGAACCAGTATGCGCCGGCGTTCGAGGTGCCGCCCCATTTGATGCGCGGCGTGATCGCCTGCCCGCCGTTTGCGGTGCTGTAATACGTTTTGACGGTCTTTCCGTTGTACTTCAGCGTCTGCGTCCAGACGGCGTCGACCGCTGCGATCGTGTTCGTGTCGCCCGCGACGTAGCCGTAATAGAGCTGCGAGGTCGTGGTGTCGTATACGTCGAAATACTTGTTCTTTCTCGCCTCGATCTCGGCGAGCGCAAAGCCCTTCGCGCAGATCGTTTCGGTCTTCAGAACATCCGGCTTCGACGAATCCGACATCTCGCCGCTGACCACGCCGTAGAGATAATGATGCATGCCCACATAATTGATCAGCCGCATCGTACCGTCGTCGTTGTAGAAGACGAAATCGCCGTAATAGACGCGCGTGCCGTGCTTGGCATTGTCGAACGTCAGCTTCGTGGACGCGCTCGTTCCGACGCGCACAAGCCGCACGGAGCCGCTCGATTTCTGCAGCACGCCCGCCGTCGAATGCGATACCGTGATTTTGCCGTCCGCGAGCTTCGCCGTGACCGTTCCGCCGCTCACGGTTTTTCCGTTCACGCTGTACTTTCCGGACAGCTTGACCTGCAGCGTGCTCGCGCCGCCGGTGGACAGAAGCACGCGCACGGTCGGCTCGGTCTCCTCCGCCGCGGTGGGTGCGACGGCGATCGGCAGCAGAAGCAGGCAAAGCAGCAGGCAGAGCAGTCGCTTCATCGGCGCGTCCTCCTTTCCCGAACTCTCTGTAAATCCGTTATACCACAGATATACAAAAAAACAAACGCCGCGAGGCGTTTGTTGAAACAATATTTACAAGGATGACGAATCTTTGTTGCAATTTTGGAAAATTACGGAAGGGGCGCGAAAATGCGCATCACCGCTTCCGCGGCTTTGCGTCCGTCGACCGCCGCGCTGACGATGCCGCCCGCGTAGCCCGCGCCCTCGCCCACCGGATACAGCCCCTTGTGCGAAACGGATTCCATTGCGGAATCGCGCAGGATCCGCAGCGGCGAGGATGTGCGGCTTTCGACCGCCGTCAGCACCGCGTCCTCCATGTCGTATCCCTTGAGCTGCCGCCCGAACGCTCTGATCCCGTCCCGCACGCCCGCCGCGACAAAATCCGGCAGACACTCGGAAAGCCGCGTATACCGCACGCCCGGACGGTACGTCGGTTCGACCGACCGCGAGGACTTCGACGTCTCATCGCGCAGAAACGCGCCGACCGTGGACGCGGGCGCGGTCCCGTCGCCGCCGCCCAGCAGAAACGCGTCCCGCTCGAGCCGGTCGAGATACCGGAGCCCGTCCAGCGGATGCGCGCCGAAATCGTCCGGCGTGATCTGCACGACGACCGCCGCGTTCGCGTTCTTCCCGTCACGCGTATAGTTGCTCATGCCGTTGACCACGACCTGTTCCGGTCCGCTCGCGCTGGCAACCACCTGCCCGCCCGGACACATACAGAACGTATACACGCCGCGTTCGCCGCTCTTTGCGGTCAGCCGGTATTCCGCCGCGCCGAGCCGCGGATGGTTTGCCATCGGGCCGTACTGGCTTTCATTGATCAGCGATTGCGGATGCTCCGCGCGCACGCCGATCGCAAACGCCTTCGGCGCCATTGAGACGCCCTTCTCATACAGCATCCGCGCCGTGTCCCGCGCGCCGTGTCCCATCGCAAGGATCAGCGCCGCGCACGGCTCCCAAACGGATTCCTCTCCCTGCCGCACCAGCGCCGCCGTCACCGCGCCGTCGGTCGTTCTGAGGTCCGCGAGCTTTGCGGAGAAGCGCACCTCCCCGCCTGCCGCTTCGATCCTTTTCCGCAGGTTTCCCACCACGGTCCGCAGTCGGTCCGTGCCGATATGCGGCTTCGCAAGATACGCGATCTCCTCCGGCGCGCCGCTTTTGATGAGATCCCCGAGAACGCCGTCGATGTGCGGATCGCGGATGCGCGTCGTCAGCTTCCCGTCGGAAAACGTTCCCGCGCCGCCTTCGCCGAACGCCACATTGCTGTCCGGATCCGGCGAACGCAGCCGCCCCGACCAATAGCGCTCCACGTCCTTCACGCGCTCTTCGACCGGGCGCCCGCGCTCGATCACCAACGGACGATAGCCGTTTTCCGCCAGCGTCAGCGCCGCGAACAGCCCCGCGGGCCCGAGCCCGACGACGATGACGCGCCCGTCTGCACGCTTCGTTCCGAAGACGAACGGTTCGGGATAATCCGGATGCACAAGCTCCGCCTTCCGCTTCGGATCGCGCAGGATCCGCTTCGCCGCCGCATCGTTTACCGTGAGCTCGGCGTGTATGCAGTAAAAGATGTCGTTCTTTTTGCGTGCGTCGAGCGCCTGCCGCACGATCCGCAGCTTCAAAAGCGCATCCCGCGGAATGCCGAGCGCATTACAGCACGAAGCGGCGAACGAATCGTCCGTCGCATCGAGCTCTTTTCGTAAGTTTTGCAGATAAACCGTTTTCATCTGGAATCGGTTTGCTTTATCCCTCCGGCATATCGGTCACGATCTTCACCAGATTGACCGTGACGGTTCTCTCCGGAAGTTCGATGTAGTAGGTCATTCCGTCCTTTGCGGCGAACGTGATCAGGATCACCGGTTCGCCGACGTCGGATTCCGCCACGCGATACTCCTCGACGCTCAGATCGATGCCCTTGCAGAAGATCGAGACCGGCACTTCATTCACGCCTTCCGTGCAGTGTCTGAGGTCGACCTTCGCCGTAAACCAGCCCGTGTCGAACGTGTCCATCGCCTCCACCAGTCCGGAGACGCGAACCGTGACGGAAGAAGGCGGATCCGGCATGATCAGCCCGTTTCCGAGACCGGAATAGTCGATCGGGATCTCGAATTCCAGCTCCTCCGAAAGCCGTTTCCGCAAGGTCATCTTCACCGCTGCGGTCTCCTTCTTTTCGGTCTTGATGCCGCTCGGGAGCTCGAGTCCGACCGACACGATCTCCTCGCCCTCCGTGAGTTGGGGAACGATCTTCAGCGTTTTGATCGAATCGACCTTCGCAAGGTCCGACGCCGCGCCGTAGATGCGGACCGTCTGTTCGGCTCCGTCCGCAAACGAGCATTCAAACTCGCTGGTTTCCGTATCGAACGTATCCGGCAGGACGACGTTCAGCTCGATCGGGACTTCCTTGTACCGGCGGATCTCGATCCCGTCCACAGTCACCTTGACGTTCCTTGTCGTCGCGGTGTCGACCAATTCTCCGTTGACGTCGTAGAACCGGACCGGAACAATCAGCGAGTAAGTCCCCGGGATCCTCGACAGATCGGTATTCTCGAACGAGGACAGATCGATCGTCGCCTCCGCGCGGGAGATCCGGTCGATCTCGGATTTCAGGCCCGAAAGCGGCGGGATGTTCACCGTCTTCGGCGCGATACATTCAAAATATTCGGGGAACACATTGCCCACCTGCACGATCGAGGGAAGGGCGTTTTCCGTCCGCACGGTCGCGGTCAGCGCCTCGCCGGTCCATGTCCGCTCGATCGTCAGATCGATCTGCTCGACCGAAACGCTCTTCAATACGCCGAATTCCGGGATCGTCGTCGTTACGTCCAGCGTGACCGTTTTCCGGTCCGGATCCTGATCGGAAATCGGGATCTTCTCCAGATCGACGGAGCACTTCACGCGGGAAGCGTCGATCATGCTGTGCCGGTCGATGGTCGCCTCGACGCCGACGTCGGCGGTAAAGGTCTCGGAATCGACGACAACCCACCCCTTTTGCCGGAGCCGGTCCTCGTTCTGCAGCGTGATCTCGACGCCGTATATACGCTTGACATATTTCGGCTTTACCTCGGAAAGCACATAGCCCCAAAGCAGAAGCGCGAACACCAGCGCAATGATCTTCAGCGGAATGTTTTTTGTAAATATGTTTTTCAGAAACTGTCCGATCGCGGAGCGCAGCTTTTGCCGTTTCGTCATATTACGCCTCCGCCTCCTTCTTTTTCCGGTTCCAGGGGAGCAGCGGAGTCTCGCCCTTTACCAGCAGGTTTTCGAGAACGTCGGTCAGCGCCTTTTCATCCAGATACCGGATCAGCTTGCCCTCGCGCGCCACGGAGATCGCGCCGGTCTCCTCGGACACGACGATGACCACGCAGTCCGCCGCGGAAGAAACGCCGAGCGCCGCGCGGTGGCGTGTGCCGAGCTCACGCGCGACCTTGGTATCGTCGGACAGCGGCAAAAGACAGCTTGCCGCGATCACGGTCGTTCCGCGGATCACGACGGCGCCGTCGTGCAGCGGCGTGTTCGGCTCAAAGATGTTTTCGATCAGCGCGCCGGAGAGCTCCGCATTCAGCGCGATGCCCGTCGCCGCGATGTCGCCGAGACCGGAACGCCGTTCAAACACGAGCAGCGCGCCGACACGGCGCTTGGACAGATGCAGGATCGACCGCTTCAGATCCTGTACGGTCCGTCTGGCGTCGGTCTGCTCAGACGCGCCGAAAAACTTGGAAAGCCGGTTCGAACCGATCCTTCCGAGCATTCTGCGGATCTCGGGCGTGAACAAAATGAACAGAATGATGAAAATGGAACCGCTTGCCAGAATGCTGTTCAGCACCCAGTAGATCGTCCACAGGTTGAGTACGCGGGCGACCACGGAGAGCAGGAACAGAAGACCGATGCCCTTCATGACCTGATAGGCGCGCGTCTCCTTTGTCCATTCCAGAATCTTATACAGGAAGACGGTGATAATGAGCACGTCAAAAACGAAGCTCGCTATCCCGCTCGGCGTTCTGATCGCGTTGAAAATGGTTTGCAGAATGTTGATCAGATCCAACTTCCCGATCGCCTCTCTTTCCGTCGAGACACACGCGTCCCGCACAAACTATGACAAGTATATTATACCATCAATGTGACGGAATTGTCACGAAAATATTACAAATTCCCGCGAATTTGTTCCGCATTTTTCATCAGCGATCCGTATACGGCGGCGGAAGCGGCAAACACCGCCGCGGCGATCGCGACGGAAACCCACGGACTGCCGAAAATCAGCATCGGGACCGTCGTAACGGCCATCAGTCCGAAGCAAACGCCCAGCATGACCAGCACCGGACTGCTCTGTTTGACGACCTCTGTGTCCGATTTCCACGAAAACCGCGGCAGCTTTGCGTTGACGAACAGTCCGAATACCGTCGTAAACAGCAGCGCGGAAAGCGGCAGCAGGTACAGTCCCGCGATCGCAGGCGGCGAAAACAGCCCCGCATAAAAGACCGCAAGCAGCGTGATCGCGATCAAAAGCGCCGGACCGACCAGAACGAGGTTCAGAAGCAGCTTCGCCCTGAGCCACAGCTTTGCCGGGACCGGCAGCGTCTTGGAGATCCAGATCTCCTTCCCCTCCATCGAGATCGCGCAGCACGTCGTGGGCGACAGCGTTGCACAGAAGATGAGGGCGGCTGTGACGATCGCCGGCGCGAAGCGTTCCAGCGACGCCTGCCGGAGAAACTGCGTGACCGTGTTCGACATCACCGCCGCGGCGACGCCGAATACGACGATCAGGATCGAGCCGAAGATCGTATTGATCACCCATGCGGTGCTGTTGAAGAACCGCTTGCGCTCGATCAGGAACAGCGCCTTCGCCGCGCTGCTGCGTTTCAGCGTCCCGAGCCGGTAGTTCTTCACATGATAGCCCGCAGACAGCCGGTCGTGCAGCGGCAGGAACGTCCTGTTCAGCAGCAGGATGAACAGCGCACACACCGCGGCGGAGCCGGACACGAACAGAATCGCAAGCAGGACGTTTCCGGTCACGCCTTCGGCAAACCACTGCGCCGGCGGATAGATCCGCGAAATGACGCCCGCCGTTTCGTCCGGCGCGCTCATAAAGCGCTCGGAAAGCCGCGGGAGCATATAGGCGAAGACGATGAATCCCAAAAGAAGGATCATCTTGATCGCCGACGTGATCCCCTTCCTGTGCCTGCTGCCGGCAAACGCCGCAGAGATCAGGAGATCCGCGCCGCTTCCGATCACGACCGGTGCGACCGGCAGCAGAAGAAGCATGACGAGGAACGCCGGATAGAACCACCACACCGGCGTGCAGAGGATCGCATAGACGACGCCGCACGGCAAAAGATACGCCGTGCAGTACAGCGCTTCCACGGAATACAGCGCGAAAAACCGTGCGAACACGATCGTCCCGGTTTTGATCGGCATACCCATCAGCGTGTCGAAATCCGCAAAGCCGGACAGCGTGGCGCTGCCCTGCGCGAACGCCATCGCAAGCGCGAACATGCTTGCCATCGCCGCGATCATCAGAAACGGCACGGCGGGATCGATCCCGGCGGAGATCATCTGAAGCGAAGTCATTCCCGCCATTCCGCCGTATACCGTAACGATGATGCCGATCGCGACGACGCCCATGATCGCATTTCTGCGCTCCCGCGGATCCTTGGAATACCGGATCACCGGAAAGCGGAAGATGCTGTTCAGATACAGCTTGATCAGCGTGCGAAGCGGTTTCATTCGTCCGTCAGCTCCAGAAACAGTTCTTCCAGCGAGCTGTCGCCGCGCACCTCGTCCATCGGACCGGCGGCGATCAGCTTTCCGTTTTTAATGATCGCGATCTTGCTGCACAGTTTTTCCGCGACCTCCAGCACATGCGTGCTGAAAAAGATCGCGCTGCCGTTTTCGACCAGCTCGTGCATGATGCCCTTCAGCGTGTGCGCCGCCTTCGGATCGAGCCCCACGAACGGCTCGTCGAGCATCAGCAGCTTCGGCTGCTGGATCAGGGCGCCGATCAGGGCGAGCTTCTGGCACATGCCGTGCGAATACGAACCGACAAGATCGCCGAGCTTCGGTTCGATCTCGAACAGCTCCGCGTATTTTTTGATGCGCGCGCGGCGCGTCGTTTCGTCGATGCCGTAGATGTCGCAGAGGAAGTTCAAATAGCCCGTGCCGGTCAGAAACGCATAAAGGTCGGGATTGTCCGGAATGTAGCGCATGATGCGCTTCGCTGCCATCGGATCCTTTCGGATATCGATCCCGTCGACGAAGATCTCGCCCGAATCAAACGGCAAAATCCCCGAAATACATTTGAGCGTGGTCGTTTTGCCCGCGCCGTTGTGTCCGATAAAGCCGTAGATGTCGCCCGCTTCGACCGAGAGCGAAAGCCCGTCGACCGCGCGCGGCCCTTTTCCGTAGCTCTTTACAAGATCCCGGATTTCCAGCATGTTTATTCCTCTTCCTTTTCGCGGTACAGTACGAGCTTTCTGCCGATGCACTGAATGACCTCGGCGCCCGTTGCCTCCGCAAGCCGCTCCGCCGCCTCCTTTGCGGAAAGCTCGCTCGTTTCGAGCACGGAGAGCTTGATGAGTTCACGCTTTTTCAAAGCCGCGTCGACCGCTTCGACAAGCGGCCCGGTGATGTTGTCCTTGCCGATCTGAAAGATCGCGGTAAGCTGGTTTGCCTGTTTGCGGAGTTCCGCACGTTCTTTGCCTGTCATATTCATATCCTTTCTCAATCCGTAAAATCAAATTCCCATTCGCCGAGCCGGATCGTGTCCCCGTCCTTCGCTCCCATTTCGCGAAGCGCCTGTATGATGCCCGTTTTGATCAGAAGCTGCTGGAAGCGGCGCATCGACACGTCGTCCTCCGGATCGGTCGTGTCGAGGATGCGCTCGACGTCGCCGCCCTCGACCACGAACGCGCCCGCGTCGTCGCGGTGCACGGTGAAGCCCTTTTCATACTGCGCGCCGACGAGCAGCTCCGTCTCGTCGTACACGCGCACCGGCGGAAGCGCGTCGAGCTTTTTCACGATGCAGTCGAGCATCGGCCCGAAGCCCTCGACCGTCGCCGCGGATACCGCAAACACGGGAACACCCCGCGGCTCCAGCGCTTCGCGGATCCTCGAAAGGTTCTCCTCCGCGCCGGGGATGTCCATCTTGTTGCACGCCACGACCTGCGGCAGCGCCGCAAGCGCGTCGGAAAACTTCGATAGCTCCGCGTTGATCTTTTCGTAATCGTCCAGCGGATCTCTGAGTTCGCTGCCGGACGCGTCCAGCACGTGCACGAGGATACGCGTGCGCTCGATGTGCCTCAGAAAGTCGTGCCCGAGCCCCGCGCCCTCCGCGGCGCCCTCGATGAGCCCGGGGATGTCCGCCATCACAAACGAACGGTCGTAGCGCGTCGCCACGCCGAGGTTCGGCGTCAGCGTCGTGAAATGGTACGCCGCGATCTTCGGCTTCGCGCTCGTCAGCACGGACAGGATCGTGGACTTACCGACCGACGGCAGTCCGATGATGCCGAC
>JAFRUN010000053.1 GCA_017438865.1 Clostridia bacterium | reverse complement strand
GCGTGTGTTGTGGTACAATATACAAAATCATCCGGCATCGGGAGGAAAGCGCATGGGATTGAAGCTCATCAAGCTCACAAAAGCATATGAGAAGCAGCTCGGCGAGATGATCGACGAGTGGAAGGCGGATCAGGAGAAAAATCACACGAACCGCTCTCCGGGATCGATCTTCAAAAACGATTATCACGACTTTGATTACTACCTTGCGCATCTGGGCACCAAAGCGCCGGGAAACGGCAAGGTGCCGGATTCGGTCTTTTTCCTGCTCGACGAGGAACGCGACCGGCTTCTGGGCGCGGTGAACATCCGGCATTATCTGAACGCATATCTTCTCGGGGAGGGCGGACACATCGGCGACGGGGTCCGTCCGACCGAGCGCCGAAAGGGCTATGCCACCGAGATGATCCGGCTTGCGCTCGACGAGTGCAGAAAACTCGGGATCGAGCGCGTGTTGATGACCTGCGAAAAGGACAACGTCGGCTCCGCAAAGTCCATCATGAACAACGGCGGCGTGCTGGAAAACGAGTTCGTGAACGAAGAAGGAAAGATCGAGCAGCGCTACTGGATCAGAATCGGCGCCGATCCGCACGCGATCGATCCGAAGAACCATTATCTCGCATACTGCGGTCTGGACTGCGAAACCTGCGAGGCGCGGCTTGCCACGGTGCATAACGACGACGCGCTGCGGAAGAAGGTCGCGGAAAAATGGTCGGCGCTGAACGGCATCGAGATCACGCCCGAAATGATCAACTGTTCGGGCTGCCGGATCGACGGCGTCAAAACGGTCTACTGCGATTCGCTCTGTCCGATCCGGCAGTGCGCGCTCGGAAAGCAGGTCGAGACCTGCGGCGGCTGCGAAAAGACGGACTCGTGCGAAACGCTCGCCCTGATCCTGAACAACAGCGAGGACGCGCGGCGGAACCTGGGCCTGTAACGGAGAAAACGCATATGAAATCCATTCTGATCAGGGACACCACGCGCGAGGAGCGCGAGCGGATCGTGCGGGAGGCACTGTTCGGCGCGTGCGGCGCGGACTGCGAGTTCTGCAGCGGCTGCGATAACTTAGGCGGCGGCAGGATCGACGCGATCTATCAGCCCTATATTGACGGAAAAAAGGAAATCGCGGAAATCAATGCGGAGTACCGTGCGCCGTTCGTGCGGTAACGATACGAGAGAAAACGGGGGAGGAAAACCATGACGGATGTAAAGGGACGCTGGGCGCTGATCACTGGTGCAAGCAGAGGAATCGGGCGGCTGGCCGCGCTGTTTATGGCGGAGCACGGATGCAATCTGATCCTGCACGGCAGGACCGAAGCGCACCTCGAGGGCGTTTTGAAGGAAGTGCGGGCGTTCGGCGTTGAGGCAATCCCTGATGCATGCGAGCTTTCGGACCCGGATGAGGTCGAAGCTATGCTGAAGCGGATCGACGGACTCGATCTTTCGGTCGACATCGTTTTGAACAACGCGGGTTTTCAGATCGCGTATCGCACGGACTGGTGCGCTACGCCCTTTGACGACTATGAGCAGAGCTTCCGCGTGAACACGATTGCGCCGATGATGATCATGTATCATTTTCTGCGAAAGATGATCGCGCGCGGTTTCGGACGCATCGTCAACACGACCAGCGGCATCCGCCGCGAGCCGCAGCAGGCGGGATATTCCGCAAGCAAAGCGGCGTTGGACAAGGTCACGATGGACCTTGCGGCGCAGACGGACGGCACGGACGTGATCATCAGTCTCACGGACCCCGGCTGGTGCCGGACGGACCTCGGCGGACCGCATGCGCCCAATTCGCCGGAAAGCGCGCTGCCGGGCGTGATCGCGGGCGTGTTTGTGGACGACCGGAAATCCGGGCGCTGTTTCGTTGCACCGGACTTCCACGGCATGACGCTTGCGGAAGCGGTCGAATACGCGGAGCGGAATGTGCCGTACTATCTCGGCTCGCTTGATTGAACGAAAGGGGAAGACATGATCGTTCTGGCAGACGAATCGAACCTGCTTGCAGCGGGAGCTGTGCACGCTGCGGCGTGGCGGGCATCGCATTGCGTGTTTTGTTCACCGGAGTTTGTCAAGCTGCATACGGCGGAACGGCAGGCGGATTATCTGCAAAAGAAAATGGACGAAGGCAGCAGGGTCTGGCTTTTGATTGAGGACAAGCCGGTCGGCGTCGTGTCCGTTTGCGGCAGTCTGATTGAGGACCTGTATGTGCTGCCGGAACGGCAGAACCGCGGATACGGTACTGCGCTTTTGCGGTTTGCCGTTTCTGAATGCGACGGAACGCCGACGCTGTGGATTCTCGAAAACAACGAACGGGCGAGAAGACTGTATGAGCGGCTCGGCTTTTCGGAGACGGGGCGAAGGCACGTCGTGAAGAACGGACTGGACGAGATCGAGTTTGCACTTGGAGGCGGGATGCGGTATCGATGGGTAATCTTTGATCTGGACGGAACGCTGACGGATTCCGGCGAGGGGATCAAAAACAGCACGGTTTATGCGCTGGACCGGCTGGGGCTTCCGGTTCCGGCGGATTCGGAGCTTCGGAAGATGGTCGGGCCGCCGCTTTCGGTCGGTTTTTCACTGCTCGGCGTGCCGGAGGCGCAGATCGGGGACGCGATCCGCTTCTACCGCGAGCAGTACAATGACGGCGACGGCAAATATCAGAACCGTGTATATCCCGGGATCGAGGACTGTCTGAAACGATTGCGCGGGGCCGGTCTGCGCCTCTGCGTCGGCACCTCGAAGCCGGAGCCGCTTGCGCGCGAGATCCTTTCGGTTTTTTCTCTCGCGCCGTATTTTGCGTACATCGCGGGCGCGACCTTTGACGCAAGCCGTCAGAACAAGGACGACGTGCTCTGTTACCTGCTGTCCGCGACCGGAGCGGAGGACGCGGTGATGGTCGGCGACACGCATTACGACGTGATCGGCGCGCACAGGCGCGGCATTCCCTGCATCGGCGTCACATGGGGATACGGATTGTCGTCCGAACTGGAAGCCGCGGGCGCGGATGCGATCGCCGCGTCGCCGGAAGCGCTTTCAGATTTGCTGCTTTCATAAAAAAAGCACCGCTCCGGCGGTGCATTTTTTCGGGTATTACGACGGCTGCGGCGCGGCTGCGGGCTGTTCCGGCGGCGCCGGCTGTTCTTCCGTCTTCGGTTCCTCTTCTTCGGCGGCTTCCGGCTTTCCGAGAAGCGAGAAATATTGCTGATGCGCACGCGAATAGAGCGCGTCGAACGATTCGTCGCCGCCGGCGTGCAGACGCTCGAAGTACAGATGCTCGTGGTCGGCAAGCTCGGGGTGCACACGCACCATTGTGGCGATACCGACGTTGGAACAGACGTCGGCGATCCGGTGAAACTCCACCATCAGGTCCGTAAACGTCGTATCGGCATAGGCGTTGCATTCGCCGGTGCTCATGCGTTTCAGGTGGTTCCGGCGAAGCGCGGTAATGAGATCGGCGGACACCTGCACGAGCGGCTCGATGCGCGCCGCGGCGTCGACGTCTCTCTTCTTGAAGGTCTGTTCGGTTTCGTTGAGGATCTGCACCAGCGTGCTTTCCAGAACCGCCAGTTCCGAAACGGCGGCGGGAGAGAACGCGGTGTTGTTCTTTTTCATCGTGGACGCATATGCGGCAATGTTCACGGCGTGGTCGCCCAACCGCTCGAACTCGGACGTGACCTTGTAATACTGGTTCAGGATCGCGACGTGGTTTTCGATCTGCAGATGCGGCAGAAACTCCACCATGTACCGGCTGACCCTGTCGGTCAGACGGTCGATCTCGTCCTCTTCCGAAAGGATCTCCTTGTGAACGGCGGGATCATATTCGCGGAGAAGCGCGAAGGATTTTTCGATGTTCGTCCGCGCGGCGGCGAAGATCGCAAGCAGCGTCCGGTAGCAGCTTTGCAGCGCAAGGGCGGGGGTGTTGAAGAAGACCGGGTTCAGCGCGTCGGTCACCGCCTTGTACTTGCTTTCCTTTGCCGGCTTGTCCTTCACGATCTTCCGGCTCAGCTTTTCAAAAACGGTCATCAGCGGAAGCAGCGTGAGCGCACACCCCAGGTTGAATACCGTGTTGGTATTTGCAATGATACCGGAATTGACCGTGCTGTCCCACAGCTTGTTCAAAAGTCCGAGCTTGTACACGATCGTCACGACAAGCAGAACGAGAGCGGATTTGCCGAGGTTGAACAGGATGTTCACGATGCCGACACGGCGCGCTTCCGCCTTGGATCCGATGGAGATGACGATGGCGGTGGTCACGCAGTCGCCGAGATAGATGCCGACGATGACCGAATAAATGGACTTGAACGTCAACAATCCGGTCGCGGAGAACGCCTGCAGAATACCGACGGCGGCAGAGGAGCTTTGCAGTGTGAACGCAACGCCCGCGCCGGTCAGATAGCCCAGAAACGGATTGTCTCCGAGACCGGTAAACAGGGTTTCGATGACGCCGGATTGTGAGAGTGAATTGACCGCGCCGGTCATGTTGAGAAGTCCGGAGAACAGAATGCCGAATCCGACGGCGATGTTGCCGACGGACCGCGCGTTTTTGAAGAAGCTGCCCATGATCAGCACGATGCCGATGATCAGCGCGATCGGGGCAAGCGTGGAGGGCTGGAAGAAGCGCAAAACGGAGGAGCCGGAGGAGTTGATGTCCAGAAGACGGATGATCTGACCGGTCACGGTGGTGCCGACGTTCGCGCCGACAATGATGCCGAGGGATTGATGCAGCGTCAGGATCCCCGCGCCGACAAGGCCCGCGGTGATGACGATGGTAGCGGTGGAAGACTGGATGAGCGCGGTGACCAGCACGCCGAGCACAAACGCTTTCAGCGGGTTGTTCGTTACCTTGCTCATGGCTTTTTTCAGCGTGCCGGAGGAGTTTTCCTTCAGAGAATCGCCCATCAGGCGCATGCCGTACAGGAACATCGCCAGCCCGCCCAAAAGCGAGATCACGTTAAAAACGTCCATAAATACCCTCTGGAAAAGATAAATGGTTCCCCTATAAGATACCACGCAAGGCGTTTCCCCGTCAAGATTCCGTCCCGTACTTGCGGCGCACGGAAAAGAATGATATACTGTATTTCACTGACGAAACACGAAGGAGAAAACCATGCTGCCGTCGCTGATCCTGAACGCGCTGAACATCGTTTTCGTTGCGGGATGCCTCGTCCGGGGACTGATCATTTCGAGCCCGAAACGCGTACTGTTCCGCTACTTTACCACGCTGTCCAACGTGCTCTGCGCGATCGCGTCGCTGATCGTCGTAATCATGCAGCTTCGCGGCGGACTGCCGTTCTGGGCGCTTCTCATAAAGTACGTCGGTACGGCGGCGGTCACGGTCACGATGTTCACCGTGCTGCTTCTGCTCGGTCCGGCGTCGCACGAATGGAAGCTGCTTCTCACGCGCGGCGAGCTGTTTCTGCACCTGATCTGCCCGCTCCTTGCGATCGTTTCCTTCCTCGCGTTTGAAAAAACGCCCATGCCGGCGTGGGTGATCCCGATCGGCGTTCTGCCGGTTCTGCTCTACGGCATGCTCTATCTCAACAAGGTCATTCTTGTGCCCGAAGCGAAGCGCTGGAACGACTTTTACGGCTTCAATAAAAACGGGAAATGGCCGCGCAGCTTTGCGATGATGGTGCTCGGCACCGCGCTGATCGCGTTTCTGCTGTGGATCGTCAACAACGGGTAAAGCCCGTGCATAAAGAAAAACGCCGCGTCTGCGGCGTTTTTTAATTGCGGAAGATCTCCAGCTTGTGCTTGACGCGCTGCATGGCGTTGTCGACCGATTTCAGCGGCTTTTCGATCCGCGCCGCGATCTGCGGGTAGGAGAGACCGTCGAGATACAGCCCCAGAACGCGCCGCTCCATTGGAGAAAGCACCTTCTCGAGATAGACGACCATCTGCTCGAAGCTCTCGCGCCCGATCAGCACCTCTTCGGGATCGGCGACGCTCAGCGAGCGCATCGTGTCCAGAAGCGTCACGTCGTCCGCCGATTCGATCGGCGAGCGGTTCAGCGAAACGTAATGGTTGAGCGGCGTATGCTTCTTGCGCGTGGCGTTTTTGATCGCGGACAGGATCTGCCGCGTGATGCACAGCTCCGCAAAGCTCCTGAACGCCGCCGCCTTCGATTCGTCGTATTCGCAGACCGCTTTATAGAGCCCCAGCATGCCTTCCTGCACGAGATCCTCGTGGTCCGCGCCGATCAGGAAATACGAATGCGCGCGTGAACGCACCGGCTGCTTGTATCGCTCGAAAAGCAGCCGTTCCGCTTCGCCGTCGCCTTCGCGGATGCGGGCGATCAGTTGTTCGTCGGTCGGTTCGATCATGTTCATTCGGCGTCCTGCCGCTTCTTCTCAAACATCAGGATCGCCGCGGCGACGCCTGCGTTCAGCGAGTCGATGTGTCCCTGCATGGGGATGGAAACGAGGAAATCACAGTTGTCGCGGACGAGCTTCGATAAACCTTCGCCCTCGTTTCCGATGACCAGCGCGAGCGGTCCCTTCATGGCGGCGGAGCGCATGGGCTCGCCGTTCATGTCCGCGCCCGCGATCCACACGCCCGCTTTTTTGAGCTGTTCGATCGCCGCGGAGATATTGACGACGCGCGCGATCTTGACGTATTCGGTCGCGCCCGCGCTCGCCTTGACGGCCGCCGCGGTCACGGATGCGCTTCTGCGCTTTCCGATGATCACGCCGTGCGCGCCTGCGCAGTCCGCGCTGCGGATGACGGAGCCGAGGTTGTGCGGATCCTCCACGCCGTCCAGCACAATGACGAACGGCGCTTCGCCCTTTTCCTTTGCGGCGTCGAGAATGTCGGCGACCTCGCAGTAGGTCACGCCTGCGGCATAGGCGACGACGCCCTGATGGTTCGCGGTCTTGCCGCCGTGTCCGAACGGCATGCACAGCTCGTCCAGCTTTTTGCGGTCGACCTCGCGCACGACGAGCTTTCGCTCGCGCGCAAGCGTCACGATCTCGCCCAGAGAGCCGTCGTGCTCGGTCGTGACGAGAATACGGTCGATGCTGCGCCCGCTTTTCAGCGCCTCGCGCACTGCGTTGCGTCCGATCAGCAGGTACGGCTGCTCGTCGCGCTCGTTCTCGACCGGCGCGGGTCCGAAAGTCCTTTTCGGCTTCTCATCGCGGTCAGATTTGCGGTCGAACGTTTTTTTCGTGCGATCGCCCTTCTGCCCGTCGTTCTTTTTGCGGAAATCGCCGGCATACGGCTTCTTCGGATATTCGCGGCCGTCGCCGTATCCTTTCTTCTCGCCCTGATACGGCTTTTTGCCGTAGGACCTGTCGTACTGCGTGCGCGCGCCGGTATCGCCGGACGCGGGACGTCTGCCGTAATCTCTTCTCTGATCGCTCATGATTCGGGCTCCTTTTCGGGTTCAATATCGGTTGCAAGAGCAAGGCGCATCAGCTCGCCGATGCGGGCGTCCTCGCCCAGAAGGTACAAATGACCGAGCAGCGCCTCAAGACCGGTCGCCACGCGGTAGTCGCGCACGTCCGCGTGCTTCGGCACGGTGCCGGAATGCGCGTTGCGCCCGCGGCGGAACGCCGCCTGTTCCGCGTCGGTGAGCGCGGGCTCGATGCGCCGGTACGCCGCCGCCTGTCCCGCGGCGCAGACGTGCTTCGCCGCTTCAAGGTGCAGGGCGCGCATCGGCAGCCGCAGCGTCTCCGCAAGGACCGTGCGCACATAGAGATCGTAGACCGTGTCGCCGAGGTAGGCGAGCGTCAGCGCGGGCAGCGACAGGGGATCTGCCGGCCGCGCGATGCCCAGATGGTTTGCAATGTCGGAATGAATGCTCATATACCATCATCATACCCTTTTTTCGAGCCGAACGCAACAGGAAAAACGAAAAAACCTTCCCCTTGCGGGGAAGGCGTCGACGGGATTGACGGACGAGGCGCGCTTATACCGTTCCGGTAAGCACAACGGTCAGCATGCCCGGATTGACGGTCACCGCGCCGGTATCGTCCTGCGTGAAGGTCGCCGCGGGCACGGACAGCGTCGTCGCGCCGCCTGCGGGCAGGGTGAAGAGATTGTCTTCAAACGTGAAGTCCGTTACCGGCGCGCCGTTTACCGCAACCGCAAGGTCCGAAAGCGCGATCGGAAAATCGTCGGTGAGCAGAAGGTCGGTCGCTTCGGTGTTGCCGCGGTTTTCGATCGTGAACGTTACGGTCATCGTGCCGCCGTCGTTGATCGGGTTCGGCGACATTTCCTTTTCGATCGAGACGTCCGCGTATTCTGCGACGGGGACGGTTGCGCTGACCGTCACGGGGTCGGTCCCGCCGATCTGCGCGGCGTTCGTGATCTCGCTGCCCGCCTCGAGCGGCGCAAAACCGTTGACTTCCGCCTGATAGATGAGCAGCGCGTCCGCGCCGGCCGGGATCGACGGGATCGTAAACTGAACGCCGTTTTCGCCGGTCACGGGCGCGAGCGTCTCCGAAAACGCGCCGTTCACATACAGCGTTGCCTGTCCCGTGAAGGTCAGCGGCATGACGGGATCCGCCGCGCCCGCGGGCGTATACGCGCCGAGGTTGTCGGTGACGACGAGGTTTTCAAGCGGCGCCTCGCCGCCGTTTTTCAGCGAAATGAGATACGTCAGCGTCGTGCCCTCGCGGTACGATTCCTCCAGCGCGCGCTTTTCGGCGGTCACGGAAGCGTTCCGCTCGGTCGAGGCAAGGTTCGACAGCACGGACGCCGTCACGGTTCCGTAGGTATATGTAAGGTTTGCCTGATTCGTGATAACTGCCATGGGTTACTCCTTTCCGAACGGCGTAAGCCGTCCGTGGTATACTATGCAGAAACGGAAAAAACGGCTACAAAAAAACCTCCCCCGCGCGGGGGAGGCGACAGCTTCGGATCGTCAATGCATGCTGTTCAGCACGATCGAAAGGATGCCGTTCAGAAACAGGCAGATGACCGACAGGACCGCGCCGCCGCAGCCGAAGCTCAGACCGATCGCGGAAAGGACGATGCCCTTGACCGTTCTCGGACGGCGGATGCTGCGGACAAGCCCGATCACGCCGAGGATGATCACAACGACCGCGATCGCCAGCGTGATCGCGGCAAACACGACGATGCCGATCCCGATGCCGTGATCCGACGCATGGTCGTAGTTGAGGGCGAAGCGCATCACGTTGCCGAAGATCGCTGCGAAATAGCAGAGAAATGACAGCACGAAGTCGATGACGCCCATGATGAGCGCGGTGATCTGCAGACCGACCGGAACGGGCGCCGCGGCGGGCTGTTCTATGATAACGGGGTTGTTGTATTGTTCCATTTTTCTCTCCTCCCGAAAGAACCGGAATCAGTTCTTCGTTTCCTTCTTTTTCATTTCATACAGCTTTCCGAGGTACAGAACCGCGTCGGAAAGCAGCCAGATGATCACGCCGTAGATGATGCCGGCGAGCAGCTTCTGAATGAAATCCGTAAAGATCGTGCCGCCGGGATATCCCTGTACGATCAGCGTGATCAGGGACACGAATGCGATCAGCAGATAGACCGTCATCACGGTGACGGCGACCGCCTTTGCGATCAGGCAGAACATGCCCTGGTCGCGCACCCACTTGCGGAAGGCGTCCTTCACATCCGTCGTTTTTTCGGATTTCTTTCCTTTACCGGATTTCGGCGGATCGAAAACGGGATCGGGGATCGGATCGAAGCGCGCGCCGCAGGCGTCGCACACGGTTGCATCGTCGGGCAGAGAAATGCCGCATTTCGGACAGTACATCATAGGGTTCTCCTCCTTTATTTTTCGTCAGTATTCCGAATTCAGATACAGATCGGTCAGCGATTCATACGTTTCGCGGTGATAGACGGCGGCTTCCAGCGCCTCCTGAAGCCATGCGTCGAGCTGCGTTTCCCACGCGCTGTCCTTCGATTCGCGCGCGGCTGCGATGCGGATATCCTCCTCGATGGAGGCACGGTCGACGACGCCCGCCGGGATCCGTTCGACGAGCTTTACGATCACATACGCGCCGTCGATCTCGACCGGCTTCGAATATGCGCCGGGCTCAAGCGTCTTTGCAAGCGCTGCAATATCCCCGTTGTGCGTATCGACGCCGGCAAGGTACACGAGACGCTCGTCCTTTCTTGTGCCGTCCGCTTCACCGGGATTATAGGCGTCCATCGCTTCCTCGAAGGAAAGTCCGCCCTCGAGCGCGGCATACGCCTCTTCGATCTTCTTTCTGACGCTGCCGAAATGCGCTTCCTCCAGCGCTTCGGTCTCCGCCTTCAGCGCGGCGTATTCGACTTCGATCGCGGCGATGCGGTCCGGATCGCTTCCGTCCAGAACGAGCGCGCCGTATTCGGTCTGCAACGCCGCCATCGCGATGCGGTTTTCTTCGATCTTTTCGTCCGGTTCGCCGTCCGGGATGAGCTCGATGACCTGTACGCGGGCATAGCCGTCGGGCGCGTAGAGGATCAGCGTGCCGTCCTCGCCGCCCAGAGCGTCGTAATAAAACTCCTCGGGGGAGGCGTCGTATTTCGTCTTCTGCGCTTCGAGCGCGGTCTCGTACCATTCGTCGACCGTCGCCTGATCCACGGAGAAGTCCTCGAGAACGCGGTCCTGAAGAAGCGCCGTCGCCTGTTCAAGCCGCATGGAAAGCGTGTAGTCCTGATTGCGCGCGGCAAGGTAATCGTCGAACGTGTAGCCCTCGCCGAACATCTCGAGAAGCTCTGCGTCGATGGCGTCAAGCACCGTCGCAAGCTGCTCCTCGGTGAGCACCGACGCGTCGGTCACGGATTCGAGATCGGTGAACTCCTCGGCAAAGAGGCACAGGAGCTCGTTGCGTTCTTCCGCAACGGCCTTTTCCGCTTCCGCGGCGATCTCCGCCTCCGCTTCCTCGGTGAGTTTCACGCCGAGCTGCTCGGCTTTCCAGAGCGGGACGTAATACTCGATCAGCCATTCCTCGGTCATGCGAAGGAACTCGCCGAGCATTTCGGCGGTCAGACCGCTGCCGTAGGAGAACATGCTGACGTACTGGTCGAACATGGTCTGCACCTCGCCCGCGGTGATCTTGATGTCGCCGAGCTCGATCGCAACCGCGTCGAAATCGAAATCGAGCGCATTGCCGGTGCCGGACTGGTTCGCGCCGTCCGGTGCGGGCACGACGCCCGACGGGGCGGCTTCGGTTGCCGATTCGCTTTCGTTCGGCACAAGGCACCCCGCGAGCGGCAGAAGCAGCAGGATCGCCGTCAGAAATGCCAGAATGCGTTTTGTATGTTTCATAGGATAAAAGTCCTTTCCGCTTGTTTTGTCCATTATACCGCCGGATCGGCGTCCGTGCAATGCATCAACCTGTAAATTAATTGTGGAAGTTTTTTGACAAAATCGCGAATAACGAGCTTTTTATCCGTCCAGACGACCGCCGCGGGCTCGTTTGCGATGAGCCGAAGGTTCGGTTCCGAGGACAGAACGGCCAAAAGCCGCATCCCGTCCGGACGCGCGGACGCGTCGTACACGAGCGTCGTCTTGCCGTCGCGCACGGTGACGGAAGCGAACCCCGCGCGCCGCGCGTAGGCGCGGATCAGAGCAAGCTGCATCAGCGTCATCACCGGCTCCGGCAGATCGCCGTACCGGTCGTTGAATTCATCCAGAAGGTCGGTGTACGCGTCGTCATCGCCGATCTGCGCGATCCGTTTATACATGGCGAGCCGGTGCAGCTCGGACGGCAGGAACGTCTTCGGCACATAGGCGTCGATCGGCGCGTCGACCGTCGTTTCGATCTCGACCGCGGGCGTTTCGCCCTTCGCTTCGGCGACCGCGGAGCGCATCAGCTTGCAGTAGAACTCGTAGCCGACGTCCGAGATATGTCCGTGCTGTTCCGCGCCCAAAAGACTTCCCGCGCCGCGGATCTCGAGATCGCGCATCGCAAGGCGGAAGCCCGCGCCGAACTGCGTGAACTCGCGGATCGCCAGAAGGCGCTTCTGCGCCGTTTCGGAGACCGCCCGCGCCTGCGGCACGGTGAAGTACGCGTATGCCATGCGCGTCGAGCGCCCGACTCTGCCGCGGAGCTGATAGAGCTGCGCAAGCCCCAGCTTGTCCGCGTCGAGCACGACGAGCGTGTTCGCGTTCGGGATGTCCACGCCGCTTTCGATGATCGTCGAGCACAGCAGAATGTCGATCTCGCGGTTCAGAAACGCCATCATCGTCTCCTCGAGCAGCGCTTCCGGCATCTGTCCGTGCGCCATGCGGATGCGCGCCTCGGGCAGAAGCGCCCGGAGGTGCGTGAGCGTCGAGCCCATCGTGATCACGCGGTTGGACACGACGAACGCCTGTCCGCCGCGCGCAAGCTCGCGGTTCAATGCCGCCGCGACGAACGCGTCGTTGTATTCCGTCACGAACGTCTGCACGGGGAAGCGGTTTTCCGGCGGCGTGTCGATCGTCGAGATGTCGCGGATGCCCGTCATGGACAGGTTCAGCGTGCGCGGGATCGGCGTCGCGGTCAGCGTCAGCACGTCGACCTCGTTGCGCATAGCCTTGATCTGCTCCTTGTGGTTTACGCCGAAACGGTGCTCCTCGTCGATGATGAGCAGTCCGAGGTTTTTGAACTTCACGGTCTTTGCAAGCAGCGCGTGCGTGCCGACGACTACGTCGATCTCACCGCTTTCGAGACCTTTTTTGACCTCGGCGCACTCCTTCGGCGTCTGAAACCGCGACAGGCAGGCAACGCGCACGGGAAAGTCCGCAAACCGCTGCAAAAGCGTATGATAATGCTGCTGGGCAAGGATCGTCGTGGGAACCAGAAACGCCGTCTGTTTGCTGTCCTGCGCCGCCTTGAACGCCGCGCGCATCGCGACCTCGGTCTTGCCGTAGCCGACGTCGCCGCATAAAAGCCGGTCCATCGGCCGCGGCGATTCCATGTCCGCCTTGACGTCGCGGATCGCCTGCGCCTGATCCGGCGTTTCCTCATAGGGAAAGGCGTCCTCCAGCCGCTTCTGCCATGCGGTGTCCTTCGAGAACGCAAAGCCGCTGTTTGCGCTGCGCGCCGCATACAGCCGGGCAAGGTCGACCGCGAGCTTTTTCGCGCCCGCGCGCGCTTTCTCCACGCGCTGCTGCCACTCCGCGCCGCCGAGCTTACTTAACTGCGGAGGCGTTTCCGCGTCCGCGCCGATGTATTTCTGGATGCGGTCCAGCTGATCGGTCGGGATATAGAGCCGGTCGTCGCCGCGATAGGCAAACAGCAGATAGTCCTTTTTGCTGTTTTCGACGGTCAGCTGCTCCACGCCGAGGAAGCGTCCGATGCCGTGCGCCTCGTGCACCACATAATCGCCGACGGAAAGGTCGGTGAATTTCAGCGCGCCGCCGCGCTTCTTTGTATGCGAGGACGGCTTTTTGCCGAACAGCTCCTGCGCCGTCAGAACAAAGAGATGCGATTCGGGGAAGGCGAAGCCCTGCGGCAGGGACGATCGCAGGATCAGCGCCTCGCCGCGCACGGGCGGACGCGTGAGCGTGTCGGCATAGGCGACGGACAGCTTCACGTCGCCGAGAATGTCGCGCATGCGCTCCTGCGCTTCGCCGACGTACAAAAGCACCGCTTCGCGCGCCTTCAGCAGCTTTGTAAGCTCCGAAACGAACTGCGCGGAATCGTTGAGATAGGCGGGCGCGGGATCGGCGGTAAAGCCCACGCGCGCGCGGTGCCTGAAGTTCGGATAGGGACGGAACAGCGCATAGTACGCGGCGCTGTCCTTCGTGTCGAGCCGCCGCATCAGCGCATCCGCGTCGATCAGCAGCTTTCCCTGCGACGGATGCCCCTCGCCGCGTTCGAGCGTCGCCGCGACCGTTTCGGAAAAGACCAGCTCCGCCGCTTTCGCCTCGTCCGCGATGCGGGACGGATCGTTGAGAACCAGCGCGCGGTTTTCGGGCAGGTAATCGAGCAGCGTTTCGGTGACGGGGTAGAGAAGCGGCACGAGCACGTCCGCGCCTACGCACGGACGGCGTTCCTTCCACGATTCGCGCTGCGCGTCGAAGCCCGCGGCGTTCTTCAGAAGCCGCAGAGCCCGCGCCATCGCCTCCGCGGTCTGCGGGGTTTCGAAGGCGGGCGGCAGCACGGCGGAGGACGCCTGCTCGATGCTGCGCTGCGTCAGCGGATCGAACACGCGCATCTGATCCACGTCGTCGCCGAAAAACTCAATGCGGTACGGATATTCCGCCTGCGGCGGGTACACGTCGAGAATGTCCCCGCGCGAAGCGAACTGCCCGGGGCCTTCGATCTCGGGCGTGCGCTCGTAGCCCGCCTCGCTGAGCTTCGTCATCAGGTCGCGCGGATCGATCGTATCGCCGACGCATACCCGCACGATCTGCGACAAAAACGTCTCATGCGGAACGAGACGCTCCATCAGCGCTTCGGAACAGGTGACGATCAGCGAGGAAACGCCGAGCGCCAGCCGCGAAAGCACCGCAAGGCGCGAGGCGCGGCGTTCGGACGAGACCGCTTCCAGATGCACAAGCGGCAGCTCGCGCGGCAAAAAAAGCCCGGTATCCGGACGATATGCGCGCTGCAGCTCGTACAGCCGCATCGCTTCGGCGGGCGTCGGTGCCACCCACAGGACGGTTTTTTCCTCGGCAAGCGCGGCGTTCACCGCCGGGCGGTGCGCCTCAGAAAGGCCGAATACGGCGACCGTTCCGTCGCCGTTTTCAAGCGCGCTGTGCAGTTGCCGATAGCCGGGATCGTTGGAGATCGCCTGTAAAAGCGCTTTCATGCTGCAAGATATGGTGCAAAAACGCACCCGTTATTCTTCGTTTCCGTGTCCGTCGATCGAGGCGGAACGGTTCTTCTCGTGCTTTTTGTTGTACTTCGTCTGCGCTTCGCCGATGTTTCCCGCGACGATCAGCGCCGCCGCGTCCGCCGCATGCTCGAAGACCTCCTCAAGCTGCTTCTGCTCCTCCTTCGAGGGACGCTTCAGAACGTAATCGCGCAGCATCAGGGATTCGTCTCTGCCGACGCCGATGCGGATGCGGGCGAAGTTTTCGGAATTGACGCAGGCGATGACGGAGCGCATACCGTTGTGGCTGCCCGCGGAGCCGTTTGCGCGGATGCGCATGCTTCCGGTGGGCAGATCGATGTCGTCGTACAGCACGATCAGCCGTTCCGGCGCGAGCTTATAAAAGTGCATCAGCCCCTGCACCGCGTCGCCGGAGAGGTTCATGTAGGTCTGGGGCTTCACGAGGATCACGCGCTCGTTTCCGATGCGTCCCTCGCCGTACAGGGCGGAAAAGCCCTTCGTTTTGACGCGGATCCCGTACCGCTCCGCAAGCGCGTCCAACGCCTGAAAGCCCGCGTTGTGCCGCGTTTTTCTGTAACTCAGCCCGGGGTTGCCGAGCCCGACGATCAGATACATAGCCGTTCCTTTCCCAAATGCGTATTGCCCCACGCCGGAATAGACGGGGGGCTATTCTTATAGTATAACACGGTTTTCCGTTCCGCGCAACCTAAAAAGGACCGCGGATCGCGGTCCCTGTGCGTCGGGGAGTTATTCGATTCCCGTCATGTCAAAGTTCTCCAGCCACTTGGTCGCGGTCTCGCAGACCTCTTTAAGACACGCCTCGTCGAACGGCGTTTTGAGCCCGGCGTGCTTCAGAAGATCGACGAACGTGCGGCTGCCGCCCTGCACGGTGTACGCCATGTAGTACTTCCAGGCGTTTGCGCGGTCCTTTTGGATCATCGCCCAGAACTCGAGCGCAACGGTCTGCGCCAGGCAGTAGTCGATGTAGTAGAACGGGACCTCGTAGATATGGCTCTGCCGCTGCCAGCCCTCGCCCTCGGAATAGAAGGGGATCTCGCCGTCGAGCTTCATCCACGGCATATAGACGCCGAGCAGCTCCTTCCATGCCGCGTGGCGCTCCGCGAGCGTCATTTCCGGCTTTTCGTAGACGATGTGCTGGAAGTGATCGACCATCGTGCCGTACGGAATGAAGGTCAGCGCGCCGGCAAGATGGCTGTACTTGAACTTCCGTGCGTCGGGACCGAAGAACCCGTCCGCGTTCATCCAGCCGAAGAACTCCATGCTCATCGAGTGCACTTCGCATGCCTCCGCCGTCGGTCCGATGTACTCGTTCGGGATGCGCTTGCGGTTCATCCAGTAGGCGAACGCGTGCCCGGCTTCGTGCGTGACGACCTCGACGTCGCCCTGCGTGCCGTTGAAGTTTGCGAAGATGAACGGGCGCTCATACAGACCGAGATCGGTCTGGTAGCCGCCGCCTTCCTTGCCCTCGGTGGACAGCACGTCCATCAGCTCCTCTTCCCGCATCGTGCGGAAGAACTCGCCGGTTTCGGGCGAGAGCGCGTCGTAGAACTTCTGCCCCTCATTCAGGATGTCGTCCGCCGTGCCGACGGGACGCGGGTTGCCGCTCCGGAAATCCAGCGCGGCGTCTGCAAACGACAGGGGGTATTCCTTGCCGAGACGCTTCGCCTGCGCGCGCATGATCGAATCCGCGACCGGCACAAGGTGCTTCTGCACCGCCTTGCGGAACTGTTCGACGTCGTCCTTCGTGTAGCAGTTGCGCATCATGCGGTAGTAGCCGAGCTGCGTATAGCCGCCGTAGCCGAGCTTTTTGCCCATCGCGTCGCGCAGGCGGGTGAGCTCGTCGTAGATCGCGTCGAGCCGCGGCTGATTCTCCTTGTACCACATGCCTTCCGCCTTCCATGCGGCAAGGCGTCTCGCGTCGTCCGCGTCGGTCTTGAACGGCGTCAGCTGCGACAGCGTGTAAACGCCGCCCTCGAACGGGATCTGCGCCGAAGCGATCAGCTTGTCGTACTCGGTGACGAGCTCGTTCTCCTTCTGCATGTCCTCGATGATCTCTGGCGAGAAGGTCTTGCGGTTGATCTCGGCGTTTCGGAACAGCAGGTCGCCGTATTCCGCCTCGAAATCCTTGCGGAAGGGCGAAACGAGCATCGCTTCCAGCCATTCCTGCGCATATTCTTCGAGCTCCGGACCGAATTCGTCCCAGAACTCGATCTCGCCGTCGTAGAATTCGTCGCGCGTGTCGATCGAATGACGGACGTATGCCAGCGATCCCATCGTGTCGATCGCCTTTTCCTCCTCCTCGTAGGTGAGAAAGACCGCTTTCGCTTCTTCGTAGCTCTTCGCGTTTTTAAGCTGTTCGGTCAGCTCCTGTGTTCTGGCCTTGACGGCTTCCGGATCGGGCCGCTGATAAGGCATTTCGGAAAACTTCATTTTTTTCTCCTTTCGTGCGCGCCGGATCGACCGGCGCATCGCTCAAATCATCAGTATATCACGGCGCTGTGCCGGTTTCAATCGGCAAAACGGATCAGATTGATCCCGGTTTCGGGATCGGGCGCGCGGTCGACCGCGCCGGAAAGCACGCGGATCACCATCTCGCAGGTCACGGAAACCGTCGCGCGGTTCAAATGCCCGCCGAAGACCTCGCAGTTTTTGTTGCCCGCGCTCATGTGCAGATGCTGATAAAACGCGCCGTCCTTTTCGGTGATCGTACCGACGAGCGACACGATCTCGAACGCGCCGGTAAAGGTCCTGGAATCGTAGCGCTTCGCCGCGACGTCGTACACGCCGACCGTGAAATCGTCGACCGCGCCCAGCGCCTCCACGCTCGCAAGCCGGATCCGCTCCTTTTCCGCAACCTTCTTCACCGTTTCAATGATCTCCTCGCCGCGATCAATGCGCAAAAGCACCGTATCGCCGAACCGTCCGTACTCCATAGCCGCCTCCGTTTTTTCTTTGAGTATATCACGGCGGCAGAAAAGAGCGCAAGAAAAAAACCGACCCTGCGGCCGGCTTTTTTGATGGAGTTTTACAGCGTGAACTTCACGTAGGTCTTTTTGCCCTTGCGGATCTTGACGCCCGCTTTGAGCTGTTCCGCGGTGATGTTCATCCAGGTGTCGCCGACGCGTTCGCCGTCCAGCGAGATCGAGCCCTGCTCGATGAGCGTTCTCACCTTGCCCTTGGACTTGTCGATGCCGCCCAGAAGCAGCATGTCGACGATGTTGATCTTTCCGTCGGCAAGCGCGGTTTCGGGAACCGCAAACGACGGCATGTTCGCGTCGTCGCCGCTGCCTGTGAACAGCGCGCGCGCCGCGGTCTGCGCCTTTTGCGCTTCCTCCTCGCCGTGCACGAGCTTGGTGAGCTCGAACGCAAGGATCTCCTTCTTTTCGTTGATGCGGCTCAAGTCCCAATGCTCCATCTCTTCGATCTCCTCGATCGGGATGAAGGTCAGCATGCGGATGCATTTCATCACGTCCGCGTCGTCCACGTTGCGCCAGTACTGATAGAACTCGAACGGCGTGGTCTTGTTCGGATCGAGCCACACGGCGTTGCCCGCGGTCTTGCCCATCTTCTTGCCCTGCGAGTCTGTGAGGAGCGTGATCGTCATCGCGTATGCGTCCTTGCCGAGCTTTTTGCGGATGAGCTCCGTGCCGCCGAGCATGTTCGACCATTGATCGTCGCCGCCGAACTGCATGTTCACGCCCATCGTCTGGTACATGTGGTAGAAGTCGTAGGCCTGCATGATCATGTAGTTGAACTCAAGGAACGAAAGGCCCTTTTCCATGCGCTGCTTGTAGCACTC
>JAFRUN010000052.1 GCA_017438865.1 Clostridia bacterium | reverse complement strand
GCGCTCACGACGCCTCCGCGGCGCTACCAATCGCTTGCGGGCAACCGCACCTTTTCCCTGCGAACGTCGAATCGTTCGCGGCGACGTTTTTTGTTTTTTGCGTAAACCAATAATCTTTCGTGAAACGTCACCGCTCACCCTCTCCGTTGCGGCTCCTCTCCGCAAGCGATCCCGCTTGCTGCGGCTGTTCGCTTGTAAACGCGCTCAAGACGCCTCCGCGGCGCTACCAATCGCTTGCGGGCAACGGTGCCTTTGCCATGCGCACGTCGCTACGTTCGCGGCGACGTTTTTGTTTTTTGTGTAAACCGACAATCTTTCGCGAAACGTCACCGCTCGTTCGCTCCGTTGCGGCTCCTCTCCGCAAGCGATCCCGCTTGCTGCGGCTGTTCGCTTGTGAACGCGCTCACGACGCCTCCGCGGCGCTACCAATCGCTTGCGGGCAACCGCACCTTTTCCCTGCGAACGTCGAATCGTTCGCGGCGACGTTTTTTGTTTTTTTGCGTAAACCAATAATCTTTCGTGAAACGTCACCGCTCACCCTCTCCGTTGCGGCTCCTCTCCGCAAGCGATCCCGCTTGCTGCGGCTGTTCGCTTGTAAACGCGCTCACGACGCCTCCGCGGCGCTACCAATCGCTTGCGGGCAACCGCGCCCGCGCCTGCGGTTGACAGCGCGGGCGCGGGCGGGTACAATGGAAGCATCAACGGCGGAGGGACGGCGGATGAAGCGGTCGAAAAGAATTCTCATATGGCTCGCGCTTGCGGCGTTTTCGGCGGCGCAGGGGATCGGGCTGTTCTTTCTGATGCGCACCGCGCCCGCGACGTCGCTTCGGCTTTCCGAAACGGCGCTCGTTCTGAAGATGGATGAGGGCCGCCGCGTCACGCATACGATCGAACCCGCCGCGGCAAGCGGCAAGCTCGTCAAGTTTAAGGTCACGGCGCCGGACGGCATCGTGGCGTGGGTGGACGAACAGAATGAAATGATCGTTGCGCTCGCGCCGGGCAAGTGTCAGGTGAAGGCGGTGCTCGACGGGCAGGAAGCGATCGTCGACGTAACGGTTCTGGACGAAACCGCGCTTGCGGGCGCCTGGCGCGGCGAAAACGGCGAAACGCTTTCGATCGACAACGATCTGAACAGCGTTTTTGTCACGCAGCAGGGAACCGAGCAGATCCAATTGTTTCGCGGCGCGTTCTCGACAAACGAGAATTCGAACCCGTATCGCTATGTGAAGCTGACCGGAACGCGCGGCGACACGCCGCTGATTCTGTATTACGACCGGCTTTCGGACACCCTGCGCCTGCACGTCGATGGCGCGGCTCCGGACGGCATCTTTGTACGCGGTTTCTGAACCGCTTTTTCTTTTTTTATTTTTCCCGTAACATTTCGACGGGTTCTCCTGTCTAATCAAGTGAAAGGCAGTGCGAAAGGGGGACGCATTTTGAGAAGCAGAAGCGAGGATACCTGGTTTTCCCGCGAGATCGAGGCGATGGCGCCGACGATCTTCCGCATTGCGTTCGCGATTCTCCGCAACCGCGCGGACAGCGAGGACGCCGCGCAGAATGCGGTGCTGAAAGCGTACACCAATCTGGATACGTTGAAGGAACGCCGGTATTTCAAGACGTGGCTAATCCGCATTCTGAAAAACGAATGCGTAAACGTCCTGCATGCACAAAAGCCGGTTTCGAATCTCGACGACTGCGCGAGCGTCGGCTATGAAATGCAGGTTCCGGACATGGATCTGAACCGGGCGTTCGACGCGCTTTCGGAGGACGAACGGCTTGCGATCACGCTGTTCTATTACGAAGGATACTCGACAAAGGAGATCGCAAAGATCTGTGAGGAAAACGACGGCACGATCCGCACACGGCTTTCCCGCGCGCGAAAGATGCTTCGCGAAAAACTTTCGGAACAGGAGGCAGAGCAATGAAAAAGAATTTCGAAACCAGACTTCAAAACGACCTGTTTCCCGAGATGCCGGACGCGTTTGCTTCCGGTCTGCAAAACGCGCTCAAAAAAGCAGGCGCGAATCCGCGCAGGATCAATTACCGATATCTTTTCACCGGCGTCGCCGCGGCGGTGCTTGTCGCCGCGTGCGTCGTGATCGCGGTGTTCATTCCGGGCATCGGGCGGGATAAGGATACGCATGTCGCCGCGCCGCGCGAGCTGAATGCGCAGACGCTGACCGGCGTCTGGAAGCAGACGCGATTGGAGCATGCCGTCGATCCTTCTCCGTTAGACGGTTTCGATTATGATTATCTGAAGTGGGAAAAGGAGCAAACGTGGGAAGAAGATGCCAAGCCGCAGCCGCGGTATCTGGAGTTTACGGCGGACGGCCGCATGTATTATTTCTTATATGCGCCCGACGGCGGGGTGCAGGGAAATCAAAGCGCCCCCTATACGATTTCGGGGAACACCTTGCAGTGGTCCGGTTGGACGCTGCGTTACGAAGCCGAAACCGATACGATTTGTTGGGTATTTTTGGACCGCAGAGAGTATTATGAGCGTGTCCCGGAAACGGAGATCGTCGATCCGTACCGGCAGAAGACCATCGAGCTGCGGAAGCAATACCCCGACTATTTCGATCTTGACACGTCGAAGGGGCTGAAGGTCTACGTGTGGCAGATGGCGGAAAGCTTTTATTCCTGCGCGCTGATTTCGGGAACCGACGAGCGCTCGGAAATCGAGATCGGCATGATGAAGGGCGTAACGATCGAAGAGATGCGCCTGATCCTTTCGACGTACTATGAAGCGCGGGACTGCGATATCGAACCGGAGCAGATCGAGGTCGTTCCGTTCCAAAATCCGATCTCAAGTTATGCGTACGAGATTGACGAAACGTATACGGGACGCGTGCGGTGGCTGCTCACGGGAATCCCGTTCGAATGCGACGATCCGCTGTATTCGGCGCCGCTCGACAGCAAGGTTGATATCGGCGGCATTCTCAATCTGGAAGTCAGCACGGTCTGCGACGTCGACGGTGACGGACGGCTTGAGACCTGCATGTTGACATACGGACCGACTTCGGGGCTCTTTACGTTCACGCTGTCCGTCTACCGCAACGGTACGGCGGTCTATCGCAACACGTTCCAAACGGCATACGGGTATTATCGCTTCCAACGCATGACGGACGGATTAAATCTGTATTACTATGATGCGGACAGTATCAAAACCACAGGGAGGAGTACTGCGGGTTACGCCGTCACGATCGAAAACGGCGTGATCGTGCTGACAGACGGGAGCACGGGAGAGGCGGTAGATTATTGGGGAACCGCCGATACGACGTGGAATATGGTGGTCGCAAAGCAGAAGACCCCCGAGGACATGCTCGAAGGTCTGTGGTGCGCCATGAACGCGGAGGAAGGGGCGGACGGCCTTATGGATATCGTGTTCTATCGCGAGGGCGACGCACATCTTGCATCCTTCCGCGAGAACGGGATCCTGTACGACGGATATACCTATACGGTGGAGAAGCAGAGGAAAACAGAACGGTGGGATACGGACGACGCCTATGCGTATACCTTTACCAATCAAAACGGCCATGTTCGGAAGCTGATCCTGTGCGGTAAGGATGTTCTGGACTTCGATATGACGGAGTGGAAGGATGATACCGAGGAGCATAAATATTGCACCTATCTGAAGCTGACGCCGATCGAAGCGGAGGAGCTCCCGTATCAGCAGCAGGCATACATCGGCGCGGGCGAAGGGTATATCAGTTATCTCGATCTTGTCGATCTGACCGGCGACGGAGAACCGGAGCGCGTGTCGTTCAACGGGTATACGCCCCATGACTGGGTGGAAATGAAAGAGGGAGAATCCACGCTTACGGCGCAGCTCGGTCGCGAAGTGTTCAAGCTGAATGAAAAACTTGTATTGGGCAGTATCATTTACATCGATCTTGACCCGACGAACGAATGGGTGAACGTGCTGTTTTCTACGGAGACGCAGGACGGGAAGCGGAAGACCTACGAGCTGCATCTGGAAAAGGAAGAACCCGCAATGGGTCAGCGGATGAATAGCTTTAAGCTCGTCTGCGGGCAGGTGACGGACGGCTATTGCTTCCTTGCCGACAGTCCGCAAGAGGAGCTGACGCTCGGCGTACCGACCGATCTTCTGGGCGCCGAGTACGGCTATCGCGAGGTGAGAGGCGAAGCGCTTAAGCCCGCAGACGAATGGCTGCAGGCGAGCGGCGTGATCGAAGCGATCACGTTCGGACCGGGGCGGGAGAAGAATATTGAAAACGGCACGCTGCTGCATCTGATTCGCGAACTGCCCTGCGAGATCGACGGCAAGATCGTGACGCTCACGCCGGATATCTGTCTGTATCTTTCGCGCTTTCATGAATCGCTCGATCGCATCGAGTTTGAAACCGAGGACGGCAGGACCGTTCTGGTGCGCCTTTCCGGCACAGCGCCGTATGCGGTCAACGGCGTTCCGCTCGTCGATTATTTCGACAACGCACCGCAGAATTAACGAATCAAAAAAGTATGCACGACGCATTTGCGCCGTGCATTTTTTGTCTGCGCGTATTTTCCGTACGGCTCGCGGCACAAACTAACGGCGTTCGGGCATAGGATACAGAAAAGGAGCGAGGCATGACCGTTTACGAGATCCTGACATATGAATATGATCTGCCGATATTGAAGCTTTTGAACCGCCGCATGAGCGAGCAGGACTGCGCGTACGAGCTTGCGGCGATCCCGGACGGTGCGGTGCTGAAGATCCGTTCGCGACGTCCCGCGGCCGTTGCGGCGGATGCGCTTGCGACCGTGCTCGGGCGCGATCTGCGCTATTTTGCTTTGGCAGAGTTTACGGACGCGCTGCCTTTGTCGCTTTCCGAAAAGCAGAATGTGCTTTCCGAGGCGCTGAACACCGCCTGCTGCCGCGAGGAGCGCGGGATCCTGGAAAAGAAACTTGCGGAATACCTTTCGGCGCATCGCACGCTGGTGCTTGAGGGTTTTCTGCGCTTTCGCATGCAGGAGTTTCTGATGCTGTGGGAGCTTGCGGTGGATCAGGCGGCGGCGAAGGTGCTGATGCAGAAGGAATACGGCGAGCTCATCGAGGCGCTTAAACGGTTCGTGGAGGGGCGAACAAGCCGCGTCGCCGCGATCTCGGTCTGCATCCACGCGGACGGCACAATTACGCTCAGCGACGACAACGACGTGCACATCGAATACGTCGACTGCGCGCCGGACGGGATTTTAAACCTGCTCGTCAACATGGCGCCGGGCAAGCTCGTTGTGTACGATCTTTCCGGAAACGAAAAAAACCGCCTCACCGAGGCGATTTTGCAGGTTTTCGGCAACCGCGTGAAGCTGTACCGGTAACCGTTTCAGCTCCCTGTCGATTCGTAGCGGCGCTCACAGACGGTCCAGATCCACGCGGCGACGGCGAAGAAGACGGCGGAACAGCCGATGATCGCAAGGCAGAGAAGCCACGGATTGTATGTGCCGTAGAGCAGCGTATCGACCGGCAGCGAGATGAACAGCCCGAACGGCAGTACGAAGATCAAAAGCGTCCGGATGAGCCATGGATAGATGGCAAGCGGATATTTCGCGTAAGAAGAGAAGTTGTAAATGACCTGAAGCAGCGGACCGCTGCGCTTGAAGATGAAGGCCAGCGCCGCCATAGCCACTTTGAGCGAGGTGATGATGATTGCACCGAAGACCGCGCCGACGCACAGCACGGCGATCGCGCCGAACGTGACTTTCACCGTAAGATTCAGGGCGCAGACCGTGATCAGCGCTGCGCCGAGGATCAGCTCGCCGAAGCCTTCCGGCTGGAAGGTCTCGGCAAACACCTGAAACATCACCGGCACCGGGCGCAGAAAGTGCATATCCATATCCCCGTCCTTGACCCGGCGATAGGCGACCAGCCAGAATTCATCGCTGAACAGGTGGTCAAGCGCGATCGGCATCATCGAGAAGCCGTAAAAGAAGCCGACTTCCGGCAGAGAATAGCCCGCCAGCGCCGGGATGGCCTGCAGGATGAAATAGATCGCCGCGAGTGAGCAGAAGTTGGAGAAGAAGAACGAGAACAGCGCAACGATCGTATCCTTCTTATATTCCAGGCGGGAGATCATGCTTCGCTTGATGCATGTAAAATACAGATGAACGTACCGCATATCAGCCTCCGTGCACCGTGACCTTGCGGACGGCGTGCGAGAACAGGAGCTTTGCAAAAAGCTCCAGCACGACGATCCATGCGACCGACAGCGCAACGCAGCGCAGCGATTCCTTCAGGTCGTATTTCATCATCAGAATCAGGACCGGATTCTGGCTCATGCCGGCAAAGGGCATCCGGCTTACGACCTCCCGGAGTCCCTTCGGAAAGAACGCGATTGGCAGCAGCGTGCCGGAAAGGAAAGAGATCAGCGTGACCTTGAGCGAATTCAATCCCCAGCCGGAGGAGGTGTAGAAGCACAGGATGCCGAAGATGTAGGAGATCGTGTCGTTCAGAAGCGACGCGCACAGCCCGGACAGCAGAAAAAGCCCGAGATGTGCAAAGAACGCCGGGAAGCTGAGCCCCGGCAGAAACCCGAGGACGCCGAGCGTCACGAGCGCCGCGGCGTACAGCGGCACACCGAACATCAGCGTCATCGTGAGCAGGTTGCCGAGACTGGTCGCGGCGAACTTGCCGCGGTAGCTGATCGGCTTGATGAGGTAGTTGCCGACCGTACCTTTTTTTGATGTCGGCATTGATGTTCCACAGCGTGTCGTTGTTGTACGTCACGAAATTGAAGATCGTCGTCAGCACGACGTAGGCGATCATTTCGCGGTAGGTAAAGCCGTGGATCACGGCGTCCATACCGTCCTCGCTCGACCGGTAGACCGCCAGCCACAGAAAGACCATGCAGGCGACCTCGCATACCGTGATGACCGCCCAGATCAGGATATTGAACCGGTACGCCGTCGTATCGATCGCGCCGGCACGGAGGAAGGGCTTATACTTTTTCAGCATGCTCCGCCTCCTGCTGCTCGAGAATCGTCTTGACCACGTCGCCGATCGAGATCTCGGCGATTTTCATATCCATCGCATGAAGATCACGGAACGCATACTGAATCGCCTGTTCGAGAGCGACCTTGTCCGCATCGAAGCGCAGCACCAGACGCCCGTCCGCCTCGGAAACGGCGACCTCGGGCGAGAGCACGGGCGCGGTCTCGGCATGGATCTCCGCCGGAACGGTCAGCGTCAGGGTCTTGATGTTGCCGAAGCGGGTCTTGAGGCTTTTTTGCGGTCCGTCGTAAAGAATGCTCCCTTTTTCGAGCAGAATGATGCGTGAGCAGAGATTCTCGATGTCGGTCATGTCGTGCGTGGTCAGCACGACCGTGGTGCCGTACGTCTTGTTCAGTGCGCGGATCGCAAGCCGGATCTTCTCCTTCACGAGCACGTCCATGCCGATGGTCGGCTCGTCCAGAAAGAGGATGCGCGGGTTGTGTAGCATCGACGCCGCGAGATCCGCCCGCATCCGTTCGCCCAGCGAGAGCGTGCGCACCGGCTGCGAGAGAAACCGCGTGATGTCCAGAACCTCGCCGAGAAAGTCCATGCGCTCCCGATAGTCCACGTCGGAGATCTGGTAGATCTCCTTGAGCACCTTAAACGATTCAACCAGCGGGATATCCCACCAGAGCTGCGTCTTTTGTCCGAAGACGACGCCGATGCGCTGCGCAACCTGCCGCCGCTTGCGGTAAGGCTCCACCCCGTCGATGAACACGGTGCCGGACGTCGGCGTGAGGATGCCGCACATCATCTTGATCGTCGTCGATTTGCCCGCGCCGTTCGCGCCGATATATCCCACGATCTCGCCGTCGGGAACGGTGAAGCTGATCCCGTCCACCGCCCGGATCTCGTCGTATTTTCTGGAAAACAGCGTCTTCACCATCCCGGAAAGACCGTTTCCGCGGATCGGTTTTTTGAACACCTTTGTTAAGTCATTGACTTCGATCATGTGTACGGCGCCCTCTTTTCTGTAAAACTATCGTTCTTATGCTTTCTTTTAGCATAAAAAGCGTGGGTTTTCAAGGATTTTCAACAAAAAAACCGCCCGCAAACTGTTCTTCGTCCGGAAAGGCAGTTTTCGATCAACAGAATGGAATTTTGCTTCAAAATGAGACACGAGCCGATCCATGCACCTTGGCGCGATTCACGTTCCGCAGGAGCAATTCACGGCGCAGTCAATTCATGCACAAATCATTGCAGGAGACGCTGATGCGCGAAATCTGCTTTCGAAAGGAATGGAGTTCGCGAATAAAAGAACGACAAAAAATCCGTCAAATCCGGCGACATGCGCGGCGGATTTGACACCTTGCAGTTCCCGCTGCCCGGAAACGCCTGCGTTTTAGGCGGGAACTAAAAAAACGGTCTGTTGAATCGCTTCAACAGACCGAACTTTTACGCAAATGCCCGGTAGATCGCTTCGACCGCGCGTTCGAAGTCGCGCTGCTCGACACCGATGATAATGTTCATTTCGTTGCTGTCCTGATCGATCAGCCGCGCGTTGACCTCCGCGTCGGAAAGCGCCGTAAAGAGCCGCGCCGCAATGCCGGGGTTGCGCACCATGCCGATGCCGACCGAGGCGATCAGCGCGATGCAGCTTGCGATCTCGACCGTGTCCGGCGAACACTCGACCATGACGTCGTGATAGAGCTGATCCATCTTGCCGGTCAAACGCTTGTCGTCGATGACCAGCGAGATCGTGTCGATGCCGGAGGGCATGCGCTCGGCGGAGATGCCGTTTCGCGCGAGGATGCCCATCAGCCGGTAGGAGAAGCCGGGCTCGTTGTGCAGATTGTCCTTCGTCAGCGTGATGACGGTGTACCCGCGCCGTCCGGCGATGCCGGTGAGCGCGCGGGTGTGTTCCTTGTCGGTCGCCATGCTGTCCGGCACGATCAGGGTGCCCTTTGCTTTCGGATCGTTCGTGTTCAGCACATGGATCGGGATGCGCGCCTTGCGCACGGGGAAGATCGAATCCTCGTGCAGGACCGTCGCGCCCATATAGCTGAGCTCGCGCAGCTCGGAATAGGTCACGGTCTCGATCACCTTCGCGTCCGGCACGATCTTCGGGTCCGCCATCAGAAAACCGGAGACGTCGGTCCAGTTTTCATAGACGTCGCTTTCGGATAGCCGCGCGACGATCGCGCCCGTGATGTCACTGCCGCCGCGCGAAAACGTGCGGATGCGCCCGTCGCGTCTGCGTCCGTAGAATCCGGGAATGACCGCGGCTTCGTGCGCGGTCAGCGCGTTTGCGCGAAGGCCCGTTGCGTCGCCGTCGAACGTGCCGTCGTCGCGGAAGCGGATAAATTCCGTCGCGTCCAGAAAGTCAAAGCCGAGATACGCAGCGAGCAGCTTCGCGTTCAGATATTCGCCGCGGCTTGCGGCAAAGTCCGGCGTCGTGCCGGCGTCGATGCGCGAGCGGATCTCGTCGAGCTCCGCTTCGACGCAAAGATCGAGCCCCAGCCCGTCGCGAATGCCGATGAAGCGATCGGCGATCTTCCGGAACTCGGCGTCGAACGGCATACCTTTTGCGCGCAGCGACTGACAGCGGTAGAGTAGGTCGGTGATCTTGTCGTCACCGGGGAATCGCTTTCCCGGGGCGCTCACCACCACGTACCGCCGCGCCGCGTCGCTTTCGACGATCGCTTTGACTTTTCGGAACTGTTCGGCGGAGGCAAGGGAGCTTCCGCCGAACTTAACGGTTTTCGGCATTATTTTTCAATCTTTCTGCATTCAAGATAGTAGCGCTTCTCGTTCGCTTCGCCCATGGAGAAGGTCTTTCTGGGCAGCGCGCCGTCGAACACGACGGTCGGGAACAGCTCGCTCTTCTGCATGGCGGGGAGCAGGAAGCCCATCGTGTCGGGCTTCGACGCCAGATCGCGTACGACCGCTTCGCCGTGGATATAGTCGACCTCGGCGCCCTCGGTTTCCTTCAAAAGAGCGTCGATCGCGTTCTGGAGCGTGCCGACCGCAAGCTGCGCCGAGGGCTTCTCGACGACGAACGCGCCGAAGACCTTGCCCGTGCAGAACGGAATGGTGTGCACTTCACCGCCGGACGCTTTCGGCATGTCATCAGAAAGAACGATCTTCGCGTCGCCGTTCTGCGCCTTCAGTTTCTGAAGCAGCTTTTCCGCGCCTTCCATGCCGCCGATGCCGAAGAGCACGCGATGGATCGGCTCAAAGATGATGCCGTCGTCGTGCACGTTCTCGACCTCGACCAGCGCGTAGCGTGCGGGATGGTCCTTCTGCTCCTCGGGCGAAAGCGTCGCCTTGACCTTTTCCCAGTTTGCCTTCGCGGTCGCGAAGCTGTGGTTGCCGTCGCCCATTGCAAAGAGCAGCGGTGCGTGATCGCCGTACTTTGCGTGAAACGCCTTTTCATCGGTCAGGACCGTCATTGCGTCGATCGCGCCCTGCACGTCGTTTGCGCCGTCCACGAGCCAGCCGGTGATGTGACCGCCGTCCAGCATCAGGTCGGTGTCATAGAGCTTGTCGAGCGCGTCGGTCTTCGCCGCAAGCGGTTCGATGACGGTGCGCTTCGGATCGTCGATCAGAACGAGAATGTGCGGAAGTTCCAGAGGCGCGCCCTCGCGGATTCTGAGACGCGGCGGAATGCGCTCGACGATCGTGCCCTCGGTCGCACGGATCAGCGTCGTCGCGCCCTTGTTATAATCATAGCATTCGAGATCCAGCGCCATGACAAGGCCCCAGCGCGTATTGCCCGCGACGGAACGCTTGACCAGCACGAATCCCTGCGGCTTGGTCTCCAGAATGCCCTTCGCCATGTACGCGCGCATGTTTTCGCGGATCGTTCTGATGCGCTCCGCTTCGCCTTCTTTTCCGAGGAACGCTTCCGGTAAAAAGAGGTCGAGCGTCGTCGGCGCATCGCCGATGAACCTGCGCGCCGCTTCCCAGTATTCGGGCTGCGAGGTGAACTGGTCGCAGGCGACGACCGCCCACTTCTCGAAATCCGCACCCTTCGGGGGCAGCATCACGTTGGGAACCAGAACGCCGATCTTGTTTTCAAACATAATCCATTCTCCTTTTCAAAAGCATATTAGTACTTCTACATTATACGGGATATGCCCGCAAAAGGCAAGTGGTATGATGCGCCGAAAGCACATGAAAAAAGCAGCGGATCAACCGCTGCCGGTCGGATGCTTTACGCACGGAAATTGTTGCCGCAGTCGGGACAGTAGTAGGTCCTGCGCCACGGCGAGAACCAGCGCTTGCTGCGCCACGAATACCCCTTGCCGGCGATCGCTTTGAGGATCGCGATCCACCAGTCGAACAGGATCAGGATAAGAAACCCGATGAGAAAGCGGATCACGGACCAGACCGCATAGTAAATGCCGAACAGCACGAGCCAGAAGCAGCCGTGCCGCTTGCTTTCGCTGGTGAGCATGGCGCGGGTACCGCCGCACCGCGGACATCTGACATTCATCGACATGAAGCATCGCTCCCTTCCTTTATGATATCCTATCATAGCAGATGGGCGCATCCGCGTCAAATGTCGGAGCGACGGAAAAATATTTGTTATTTCCGTAAAATAATCGTTGACAGAAGCGACCGCATTCGTTATAATAACTCTTGCGCTAGTTGCGTAGGGGAGCATAGCTCAGCTGGGAGAGCATTTGCCTTACAAGCAAAGGGTCACAGGTTCGAGCCCTGTTGTTCCCACCACGGAATGGCCCGGTAGTTCAGTTGGTTAGAATGCCAGCCTGTCACGCTGGAGGTCAGGGGTTCGAGCCCCCTTCGGGTCGCCAATATGCCTCGGTAGCTCAGTTGGTAGAGCAAGGGACTGAAAATCCCTGTGTCGGTGGTTCAAGTCCACTCTGAGGCACCATTTTTTATGCGGGAATAGCTCATTTGGTAGAGCGCAGCCTTGCCAAGGCTGAGGTGGCGGGTTCGAGCCCCGTTTCCCGCTCCAGATATATGCAGGTATAGTGTAGTGGTAACACATTAGCCTTCCAAGCTGAGGTCACGGGTTCGAGTCCCGTTACCTGCTCCAGCACCCTTAGCTCAGTTGGTAGAGCACCTGACTCTTAATCAGGGTGTCCAGGGTTCGAGCCCCTGAGGGTGCACCATCCGGAACATGCAGGATCGATTCGGTCCTGCGTGTTCTTTTTTGTTCTATTCTACGCAGAGTGGATTGAACGGGAACCGTCAGATGCTTATGATGAAACTGCAAGAGACAGAGAAAAGGGGCGGATTCCATGGACCGGTACGTAACAGGCAATACGATCAGAAAACTCCGTGAGGAACGGAGAATGACGCAGGAGGAACTAGCGTCGGAACTGTTCGTCAGCGCGAAAACAGTCAGCAAGTGGGAAACGGGAAAGGGATTTCCGGACATTTCGCTGCTGGAACCGCTTGCCGCCGCACTG
>JAFRUN010000051.1 GCA_017438865.1 Clostridia bacterium | reverse complement strand
TCATATATGACCAGAAGGCTTCATCTGGTGCTTTGATGTCCGCATGAAAGGACAGAAGCCCTAAGCGTATTTCAGGGTATACATCAAACAGACGATTATCAATTGAAACTTCATATCTCATTTTTACTTATCCTCCACAAATTGCGATTTATCGACATCCTGACAAACTGGAATCTGTCACTCTAAGGCTGTCAAACGTTCATTCAGGAATTGTTCTACACAATTTTCAAAATCCAGTCCCATTCTTTCAGCAAGAACAGCCAGCCACCAGACACATTCACCTATCTTGGAAGAAAGTTGTTCCTTATCTTCACTAGGCCAGCGCCCCTGATTATCCATCGTAAGCCTTCCGACCAATCCAGCGTCAGTCAGGAAAGCTAACGCATCTTCTTCCACTGACCAGATCGAACCGTGAATCTGCTTCTCCAATTTGTGATAACGGCTTCTTATTTCTGCGGACTGCGCACTTACATCTTTCAAATCCATTTATTGAACTCCTCCACAAATCGCGATTTGTCTGTTTCTTTCGGATATCAGCGGTATTCTGAACCGCTTTCGGAAGCCATTCAGCATTGACATAGTCAAATGGAATAACCAGCTCCCGTACTTTTTCCTCAGGCCCCGGTCTTTTTATCTCCATGGGAAGGAACGTAAGTCCAACCTCACGCAGGGAAAGAACGCTGTCATGTATCCAGCCGACGGCCTGCCCGTCACAATACAGGCAATAGCAGCCGAACATCTTTTTCGTGCTGACGTTCAGATCTTTGAGCCGATCCATCCATTCGGCCACAACGGATTCCTCTTCATATGGTATATGTGCAACTCAAACCTTCGTATTGTCTAGTCAAGCCTTTTTTCTTCACATAACGTGAAATATTCGCATCATAAGAAAATTGAAGCAGTTCGCGCCAAAGATCTTTTTCAGGATTTTCAGAAAACACAATTGCCATTTATCCACACCTTCATAAGTCGTAATTATATCAAAATCGATTCATTGTATCATTTAAATTATATTATGTTTTTGGCTGAGTTGCAAGTATGTTGCATTGATGTACAACATTATAAATAGAATGAGGAATGTGTATGCGGCTGCCTACCATTTTTTCAAGTCCGTTATCAACACTCGTACCACGTCGTCGCGGGCTTCGCTTAGCTCGCGACGTTTTTTTTATTCCATAAACAAATCATCGCATCGCCTTGCTTCGCCGCTCCTCCTTTCCGCAAAAGGTCGCGCTCGGTTCGCCTGTTCGCTTGCAAGCGCGCTCACAACGGCTCGCTGTCGCTACCAACCTTTCGCGGGTAAGTCCGTTATCAACACTCGTACCACGTCGTCGCGGGCTTCGCTAAGCTCGCGACGGTTTTTTTATTTCATATAGAAAACCATCGCTGCGCCTTGCTTAGCCGCTCCTCCTTTCCGCAAAACGTCACGCTCGGCTCGCCTCTCCACTTCGCTGCGCTTCGTTACAGAAGTTCCGTCGCGCGCTTCCCGCGCGTCGCCATGTTCGCTTTCACTACCAACCTTTTACGGGTAAGTACGTTTTCAACAGGCGACATTTCTCTTTTTGAAGAAATGTCACCGCTCACCCTCTCCGTTGCGGCTCCTTTCCGCAAAAGGTCACGTTTGGATTTTCTGCTCACTTGCAAACGCGTTCGCGACGAAAATCTGTCGCTGCCGGCCTTTTGCGGGCGCGCCCGTTGCCAACGCTCTGACCGTGCCGTGTTTTTTTCCCGGGTAAGCTGTATATTGTTGAAATGTGCCGCAGATGGTAATATAATGACGATCAGGCAATCACAACGGATTTTTTGCGGACCTGCGGTGTTATAGAAGTAGGTTCCCAAAGTCCCGAAAGGAATCCCATGGCAAATTCCATTATGGACTTCATTGAGGAGAACTACGAGGAGCTTCTTACGTTCGCGGTCCGCATCAACGGGAACTGGGCGGACGGCGAGGACGTCCTGCAGACCGTCGCGGCGAAGATCTGCGCCATGCAGAACGAACTCGGCGATCTTGCATACGCGAAGTCTTATCTGATGACGTGCATTCGCAACGCAACGTTCAACCTGAAGCGGACGCGGGCGAGACAGCGCGCGGTCGATACGGATTTTGAAACGCTGAAAGAGGTGATCCCCGACGAGATGTCGAATCGGGAATTTGCGCTTGTGGAGTGGATCGAATCTTTGGACCGGCATCTGCGCTTTTACGACGAGGCGTCCCGCAAGGCGTTTATCGCGTACTATGTGGATCAGGAACCGCTGGAGAAGGCGGCGGCGTCGCTCGGCATGACGAAGCGTCAGGCAACCAGGAAGTTTGAGAACATGCGTCTGTATCTGAGGCGGCATTATAAGCATCTGTTCGTACAGCTGAGTGTTTTGCTGTCCATGTAGGAAAGGAGTTTGCCGGTGAAAATGACGGGAACGGAATGGCGATATCTGCAAAAGATCGCGCTGGATCATCCGTATTACGATACGCACAAGCTGCCGCTGACCGAAGCGGAGGCGCGGGCGATCGCGAAACAGAACAACACGCTGACCGGAGAGCAATTTGTCGATTCCGTCTATGCAAAGCTCGGCATGACGCGCCCTGCAAAGGAAAAGAAACGGTTTGCATGGCTGCGCGGCGTCGGCGCGCTGTTTGCCGTGCCGCCGATCCGCCGGATCGCGATCGCCGTCCTTGCCGTTCTTCTGCTGACGGTCTTCTTTGCCGCGACGCCCGCCGGCAGAGCGATCGCCGAGAGCGTGATAGAGTTTGTTACTTGTATATACAAAGGAGAAGGCGTCGTTTTGCACCGAAGCGATAGCGAAGTAACATCTACTGTATTTGATAGGGAATTGAAAAATAGTTGGAAAACGACTCGGGAAGAAGGCACTTCAAATATCCATCATGTATGCTCTTTTGACGAATTCTCGAGCATTACAGGCGAGAAACCACTCGTTTTGCCATTGAAAAACTCAGAATTGTATTATTCTGTTGATGAAGAAGGCCTGATTTTCTTCTCAATTTACGATGATCCGAAGGGGCAAATTGTTGCATATCAGATTTGGAATATGGAAGAAATTGTTGCTCAAACCTCGAGCGATTTTGTGATTTTTGATGAGGATGATTCGATCTGTTACTCAATAGAAAGAGAAACCGGGTGTATAGACTGTATAAAAAAACTGAAAGACTCGGTATTTGTGATTTACGCAAACGGAGAATTCACGTTGGATGATATAATTCAAATGATTAAAACAGAATGAAGATCGGGCGCTTAATAGCGCCCGATTTTTAGATTGAATAGGTTTTTTCAAATGATTGCGACGAGGTGTCTGCAACATAACTGAACACTAAATGATATGTTCCATGAGAAAGATTGACGTTTTTATTGAAATTAAAAATTGTATTTGAGGATGAACAGCTAACGGAGGTAATATAGTTATATGATGCATCGTATAGAATAAGATTCGCTATTATGTTTTCACCGGCAGGGTTCATGACTTTTGCCCACATCTTATAGGTTGAACCAGAAACATGCTTTAAACCATATGATGCTGTTACGATCGCTCTGTCCGGCGTTTCCGGTTTGCTGTCCGCGAACGTCGGCACGGCGATCATCAGACACATCAGCAACGCAAGAGCGACACAGAATACTTTTTTTCTCATAAGAACCTCCACTAATTTATTATGGGTTACCCCATATATTGAAACACCGCGAAACCTATAAAAATCCGTTCCGAAAATTAAAATTTTGATAAATCGCAGCGGACTTTCCCCGCCTTCCCGGTGTTTCTATAGTTGGAAACAAGCGCTCCGGTTCCCTCGCGAATCGGCGTTCTTGTTGTACGCGGCAGGGCGGGACCGTTTCACCACACACACCTTCACACACTCCCGCCCGCCGCGTTTTTGCTTGCCGCCTGCATGCCGGCGCCGGATCACGGTTTTGTGATCAACAGGGGCGGCGCTGCGAAACGGAAGCTCTCCGCGAAGCCGGTCGAGGACGCGTTCGGCGTCGTCGACGGGACGGATGCGGCGGGCAAAACGGGAGAATCGAAAGCGTCCGCCGCCGGGGAGATCCCGGCGGTTTGTTTTTAAAGATGATTCTTGCCATCGGGAAGCAAATGATGTAAACTGAATCTATCATACGGAGAAAGGAATACGATCATGAGGACGTGGACCCGGGAGGAACGGTATCGCGTGCTGAAAAGCGAAGAGGAGATCCGCGAACTGCACGAACGCATCGTCTGGTCGGACTACCGCCAGCAGTATCACATCCAGCCCGTCACGGGCCTTTTGAACGATCCCAACGGATTCGTGTTTCACGACGGACTGTGGCACCTGTTCTATCAATGGTGTCCGTGGGGCGCCGTGCACGGGCTGAAATACTGGTATCACACCGTCTCGAAGGACCTTGTGACGTGGAAGAACATGGGGGTGTGCATCCGTCCGGACACGGAATACGACAACAAGGGTGCATATTCCGGTTCCGCGCTGCCGACCGAAGACTCCGTGTATCTCTATTACACGGGCAACCATCGCGACGAGGACTGGACGCGCAGGCCCTATACCTGTCTCGTCGAACTGAAAGACGGCGGAACGGCGTTGAAGCACCCGCCGCTGTTCGGACCGAACCCAGAGTACACCGAGCACCAGCGCGATCCGAAGATCGTCTTCGACGGGGAGAGCGGGAAGTATTATCTGGTCATCGGCGCGCAGACGAAAGAGAAGAAGGGCTGCGTTATTGTCTATACATCCGAAACGCCCGCGGAAGGGTGGCGTTTTGCGGGACAGCTGAAGGTGCCCGGATTTGAGGATTTCGGCGATATGTGGGAATGTCCGTCGATCGAAAAGATCAGCGGGTACGACGTTCTGATCTTCTGTCCGCAGCATCTGAAACTGCCGGGACGCGGCGACAGCGTGCATCACAACGGCTATCTTCTGGGGCACATGGACTGGGAGACGCTCACCTTCACGCCGGACAACACGCATTTCCATGTGCTGGACTTCGGTTTCGATTCCTACGCCGCGGAGTGTGCCGCGAACCCGAACGACCGGAACAAGGCGACGCTGGTGGCATGGATGGGACTGCCGGATGCGTCCTATCCCACCGACGGCGAGGACTGGTCGGGATGTCTTACGCTGCCGCGTGAGCTGCGCGTGCGGGATCGCCGCCTGATCCAGCAGCCGCTGGACGCGCTGCGCGCGCTTCGCGGGAAGAAGATCGACCTCGAAAGCACCGATGTTCTGCCGCGCGTGTGCGAGATGGAGGTGATCAGCCGCGGCGGGGATCTGGTTCTGCGGCTCTTTGCGAAGGCGGACGGAACGGGCGGACTCTGCATCGTGTACGATGACGTGAAGAAGACCGTCACGGTCGACCGCTCGAATCTCATGCGGCGGTTCAATACGGAGCAGGGCGAGGCGCGCACGCGCCCGCTGCCGAAGGGGCTGTTCCATTTGCGTATCTTTATCGACCGAAGCTCCGTCGAGATTTTCGTCAACGACGGCGACGCGGTGTTCTCTTCCCGCATTTTCCCGACGGCGGAGGAGAACCGGCTGATCGCGAACGGCGATGCTTCGGTACATTTGTGGGAGCTGAAACGCGCAGTCACGGACGATTTCAAGGTTGAATAACGGCATACGATCGAAAAGCAGGAGTATCAAAGACGCCTGCTTTTCTGCTTGCAAACGGTCCGGCGATACGGTATACTGATTTCAAAGGGGCGGGTTTGCCCGAAAGAAAGGACGGATGCGATATGCAGATCACGACCATCGGCGAGATTCTCGTCGATATGACGCAGACCGGCGTCGACGCAAACGGCAACGCGGTCTTTGCGGCGATCCCGGGCGGCGCGCCCGCCAACGTTGCGGTGGCGGCGAGAAAACTCGGCGTCAAAACCGCTTTTATCGGCTGCGCCGGAAACGATCCGTTCGGAACGATCCTTCGGAATACGCTGGACCGCTACGGCGTCGATGCGTCGGGGCTGCAGATTACGGATCGCGCCGATACGACGCTTGCCGTCGTAACCGTCGATCCGTCCGGCGAACGCAGTTTCGCGTTTCTGAGAAAACCGGGCGCGGATACGCAGATCGACAGGGAACGTGCGCTGGAAGCGGTCGGAAGCGCGGACATCCTGCATTTCGGCAGCGTTTCGCTGACCGATCCCGCCTGCCGCGAAACGGTCGTTTCCGTCGTAAAGCGGGCAAAGGAGAACGGTGTGCTGATCACCTTTGATCCGAATTACCGCTCGTCGCTGTGGCACGGAGAAACGGAAGCGATGGAACAGATGCGCTCGGTGCTTCCGCTTTGCGACATCGTGAAGATCAGCGAGGAGGAAACGGCGCTTCTGACGGGCTTTGAAGAACCCGAGAAAGCCGCGGACGCGCTGCTGCGCGGCGGCGTACGGCTCGCAATCGTTACGCTCGGCGCGAACGGCGCCTACTGGCGGTTCGGCGCAGATTCCGGCACGGTTCCGGGATTCAGAGTCAAGGTTGCGGATACCAACGGCGCGGGCGACACCTTCTTCGGCGCGTTTCTGAGCCGGATCGCCAAGCACGGCGGACTGAACGGTCTGACGCCGGAAACGATCGGGCGCTTTGTGCGCTATGCAAACCGCGCCGCGTCGATCACCGCGAGCCGACCCGGCGCGATCCCCGCCATGCCGACCGAAGACGAACTTACGGAGGAATGATGCCATGACGGAACGCGAACACTGGGCGAAAGAGTTTACCGATCGGTACGTCCGGCACGAGGACGAACTGAAATGGCTCTACGGCGAGCTGTATCACAACGACATGAGAGCGTATCGCTATTTCGTCGATATGCTTTATCGCGCATATGAGGCGCGTCCCGAATCATTGAAGAATATGGACCGTGCGCGGGAAGAATACCCGGACTGGTACCGCGGACACGATCTTGTGGGCATGCTGATGTACGTCAACGCGTTTGCCGGCACGCTGAACGGCGTGAAGGAAAAGATCGATTACATCACCGACTGCGGCGTGAACTATCTGCATCTGATGCCGCTTCTGGAGAGCCCGAAGGGCAGAAGCGACGGCGGTTACGCGGTCAGCGATTTCCGCAGGGTGCAGCCGGAACTCGGCACGATGGACGATCTGCTCGCGCTGTCCGAAGCGTGCCACGAGCGCGGCATTGCCGTTTGTCTCGACTTCGTCATGAATCACACGAGCGAAGATCATGAATGGGCAAAGCGCGCGCGCACCGGCGAAAAAGAATACCAGGACCGGTATTTCTTTTACGACAACTGGGAGATCCCGAATGCGTACGAACAGACCGTGCCGCAGGTGTTCCCGACAACGGCGCCGGGCAACTTTACATGGTGTGAGGAAGCGAAGAAGGTCGTCATGACGACGTTCTATCCGTACCAGTGGGATCTGAATTACGCGAACCCGACCGTGTTCAACGACATGACGGACAACATGCTGTATCTGTGCAACCACGGTGTGGACATCATCCGGCTCGACGCGGTGCCTTATATCTGGAAGGCGCTCGGCACGCAGTGCCGCAACCTCAAAGAGGTCCATACGCTCGTTCGTATCATGCGCATGGTGTGCGAGATCGTCTGCCCGGGCACGCTGCTTCTGGGCGAGGTCGTCATGGAGCCCAGCAAGGTCGTTCCGTATTTCGGCACGGTCGAAAAGCCCGAGTGCCATTTGCTTTACAACGTGACCACCATGGCGTCCATCTGGCATACGGTCGCGACGAAGGACGTGCGGCTGCTGAGACATCAGATGGAACAGGTGTTCTCGCTTCCGAAACAGTATACATTCCTGAACTATCTGCGCTGCCACGACGATATCGGCTGGGGACTGGACTACGGATTCCTCCGGTGGTTCGGGCAGGAGGAGGTTCCGCACAAAAAGTATCTCAACGACTACCTGACCGGAAAACGGGAGGGCAGCTTTGCCCGCGGAGAGCTCTACAACGACGATCCGCGGCTCGGTGACGCGCGGCTGTGCGGCACGACCGCATCGCTCTGCGGGATCGAGGCGGCGGAGAAAAGCGGGGACATGGCGGCGCTTTCCGATGCGATCCGCCGCGACACGATGCTGCACGCGCTGATGTTCACCATGAGCGGCGTGCCGGTGCTTTACAGCGGCGACGAGATCGCGCAGGAGAACGACTACGGCTATCATGACGATCCGCTGAGATGCGAAGACAGCCGCTATCTGCACCGCGGCAATCTGGATTGGGAAAAAGCGGCGCGCAGAAACGACAGGACCGCCACGGAGGGCAAGGTGTTCCGTGCGATCAGACGGCAGGAGGAACTGCGGGCATATTACCGGGTATTCGACGACGCGGCGGACACCTGGCTGCTCGATACGCAGAACGACCATATCCTCGGCATCGGACGCTATTATCAAAAAGAAAAGCTGCTGGCGCTGTTCAATTTTTCCGACGACCCGCAGGTCGCCTGGGTGCACGATCTCTCGTCGTATACGGACCTGATCACGGGCGAACGGCGCGACGCCGGCGCGATCTCGCTGCCTGCCGGCGGCTATATCTGGCTGCATCAAACGTTTTGAACGGAGGGAACGCATGAATCAAAAACTGATCTTTCTGGATATCGACGGCACGCTGACCCCCGCGGGCAGCAACACGCCTCCCGAAAGCGCCATGCGCGCGATCAGGGCGGCGCAGAAGAACGGGCACAAGGTCTTTCTCTGCACGGGGCGCAACCCCGCCATGCTCGCGCCGGTGCTGGCGCTCGGATTTGAGGGCGCGGTCGCCGCGGCGGGCGGATATGTGTTTGCGGGAGACCGGGTGCTGTTCGATTGTCCGATGACGTCGGAACAGCTGGAAACAGGTATGCGGCTTTTGAAAGAAAACGGCGTGTTCCGCACGATCGAAGCAAAGGACGCCACATGGGGCGACGAGGATCTCGGCGATTTTCTGGCAAGCGCAGGCGAGGGGAACAGCGAACTGGTGCGCTGGAGAAAGGCGCTCGCCGAGGAACTCAACATCCTGCCGATGCACGAGTACGACGGGCGACCCGTCTATAAGATCGTGTTCATGTGCACCGAGGCGAGCCAGCTCGTGCCCGCGCGGGAGGCGCTTGAAAAGGATTTCAAGTTCGTCGTGCAGGACGTCGCAGCGCATCATTGCCTGAACGGCGAGCTCATTAACCGGAACTTCGACAAGGGCAAGGGCGTGTGCATCGTGGCGGACGCGTACGGGATCGCGATTGAGGATACGATCGGTTTCGGCGACAGCATGAACGACCTCGAGATGATCGAGACCGTCGGCACCTCCGTGTGCATGGACAACGGCAGCCCGAAGCTCAAGGAAGTGAGCGATCTCGTCTGTCCTGCGGTCGATGCAGACGGTCTTGCCGTCGCGTTTGAACAGCTCGGACTGATATAAAAAACAGGGACTGCGTCAAGGCAGTCCTTTTTCAATTCGATCCGCCGCGGACCGTAAACCGCCGTTCCGCCGGATCGGGTTCGATCACGTCGATCGTATAACGCGAGATATGGAAGTGCGGCTGGCTCTTCATCTGCAGAACAAAACGCCGCAGGTCGGAAACACCGCCCTGCACCTCGGACGCCACGCACCCGTCGGGCAGGTTTTCAACCCAGCCGGTAAGCCCGAGCTTCCGGGCGATCAGCCGTGCGGTATAGCGGAAGCCGACGAACTGCACGTCGCCTTCGAACAGGATGTGCCATCGGACGGGGGAGTTGGATCGTTCTTCCATATGCCGCTCCTTTCCGCGTTCAGTATAGCACGGAACGGGAAAAAAGAAAAGCAAAAAGCAAACAAACAGTTTTATTCCGAAAAAAAGAAATAGAGTTTGCGTTTTGCGAAAACATGCGATATAATGTATAAGAATACAGGCTTTGTTTTCCCAAAGCTTGAGAAAAAAGGGGGTAGTACCGTATATGGCACTGGATTACCGCAAGTGCGCTGAAGAGATCGCCAAATATATCGGCGGCGGCAGCAATGTCATCAGCGCGGCACACTGCGCGACCCGGCTTCGACTGGTAATCGCAGACAACAGCAAGATCGACAAGAAGGCATTGGAAGACGTCGAAGGCGTCAAGGGTATGTTCGAGTCGAACGGTCAGCTTCAGCTGATCATCGGAACGGGTACCGTCAACAAGGTGTACGATGAGTTCCTTGCCGTCACAGGCGTATCCGCCGCAACGAAGGCGGACGTCAAAGCCGCCGCAGCATCGAAGATGCCGTGGTGGAAGAAGATCTTAAAGACGCCGGGCGACATCTTCGTTCCGATCCTCCCGGCGATCGTCGCCTCCGGTCTGATGATGGGTATCGTCGAAGCGATCCCGAAGTTTGCACCGGCGTTCGGCAATACCGGCTGGTTTGCCTTCCTCGATCTTGTGGCAAACACCGCGTTTGCGCTGCTGCCCGTTCTGGTCGCGATCTCCGCGGCGCGCGTATTCGGCGGCAACGTCTTCCTGGCGGCCGTCATCGGTTTGATGATGGTCCATCCGGCGCTTCTGAACGCATGGAATGCGGGCTCTGTGCAGCAGGTTGCGGTATTCTTCGGAAAACCGCTTCCGTTGGACGCGGTTCAGAACGCGATCAACGGACTGAGCCCCGAACTCGCCTCTCAGATACCGGCCGGGTATCTGGCAATGTTTGATACATCAAACGGTGTCAGCGCATCGGTGATCAACAGTCTGCCGTCGGATGTGGCAAACGGCATCTGGGGCACGCTGAATTCTTCGCTGACCGTTGCGGACATCGGCGGCATCTCCAAGTTCATGCTTTTCGGCAGCTACGGCATTTCGCAGGTCGGCTATCAGGGACACGTCATCCCGGTTATTCTTGCAATCTTCTGCATGTCCAAGATCGAAAAGTTCCTGCATAAGGTTGTGCCGGAGATGATCGACCTGTTCGTCACGCCGCTTGTCACCGTTGTGGTGACTGCGCTCCTGACCTTCACGATCATCGGGCCGGTGTTCTCCCTTCTTGAAAACTATGTGCTCATCGGCGCCAAATGGCTCGCAAGCACACCGTACACGTCGTGGATCATGGGTGCGATCTATCCGTGGACGGTCTTCCTGGGACTCCATCATATGTATAACGTCATTGAGGCGGGCATGATCGCGCAGACGGGCCTCAACACCTGGATGCCGATCGCATCGGCGGCGAACTTCGCACAGTTCGGCGCGTGCCTTGCGGTTGCGGTCAAAGTCAAGAACGCAAAGACCAAGGCGGTTGCGCTTCCCGCTTCGCTCTCCGCATCCCTGGGCATCACGGAGCCGGCGATCTTCGGTGTCAACTACCGCTTTATGAAGCCGTTCCTCTGCGGCATGGCGGGCGGCGCGGTCGGCGCGCTGTTCGGCGCGTTGTTTAAGCTCGGCGCACCGGTTTACGGCGTGACGGGCATTCCGGCGATCCCGGCGGTCAACAACATCCCGCTGTATCTCGTTGAACTTCTGATCTCGGCAGGCGTCGCGTTCGTGCTTACGCTCTTCATCTGGAAGGAGGAAAAGCCCGAAGAAAAAGCAAAGGAGCCGGAACCCGAGAAGGCGCCGGAGCTTCCGACCGTTTCCGTCATCCGCTGCGCGGCCGGCACGGTCATGCAGCCGGTCAAGGGCAACGTCATCGCGCGTGAAGCGATCCCGGACGACACCTTTGCGTCCGGCGTGCTCGGCGACGGCGTCGGCATCGAGCCGGAGGATGAGCTCGTTGTAGCGCCGTTTGACGGCACGATCAGCTCGGTCGCCGAAAGCAGGCATGCCATCGGCATTGAAGCGAACGGCATGGAGATGCTGATCCACGTCGGCGTCGATACCGTCAATATGCAGGGCGACGGTTTCGAGTGCCTCGTGAAAGAGGGCGACGAAGTCAAGCTCGGACAGCCGTTGATCCGGTTCAGCCGCGAAAAGATCAAGGCGGCGGGCTACAGCGATACCGTTGCGGTGCTTCTCACCAATTCCGACGACCTCGAAGGCGTCGAATGCGGTGCAAAATAAAACACACAGGAGGACATTACCATGAAGTCATTTGAGTACACCATCACCGATCCGGTCGGCATTCACGCGCGTCCCGCGGGCGTTCTCGTCAAGGAGATCAAGAAGTATGCTTCGACCGTCACCGTCAATAAGGGCGAAAAGTCCGTCAACGCGCTGAAGCTGATGGCGCTGATGGGCATGGGCATCAAGCAGGGCGATACGATTCGTGTCGACGTCGAAGGCGCGGACGAAGAAAACGCCGCGGCAGAGATCGAAGCGTTCTTCAAGGCAAACCTGTAAGCATCGAAAAAAGACGGCTGTCAAAACGGCAGCCGTCTTTGTCCATACTGAATTACGGAGGTTTATATGATCACGATTCAAGGCAAGGGCGTATCCACCGGCGTCGCGCTCGGTCCCCTGTATTTCTATCAGCGCGCCAAAAACATCGTGTCACGATATGAAGTGACGGACACCGACGCCGAATGGGCGCGGTTCAAGGCGGCGCAGGAGAAAGCGATCGCCGAGCTCGGCGAGCTGGCCGAAAAGGCGAGAGCCGAAGCGGGCGACGAAGCTGCGATGCTGTTCGAGACGCACCAGATGATGGCGGAGGACCTCGATTACGAGGAGAGCATCCAGAATGCAATCAACGAAAACAAACTGAACGCCGAGGCGGCGGTTTCCGATACGGCAGCGCAGTTTGCCGAAATGTTCGCATCGATGGACGACGCATATTTCCGGGCGCGTGCCGCGGACGTCAAGGACGTTTCCGGCCGGATCCTGGGGATCCTCACCGGCGCGGTCGCGGGCGGCGTGGATTCGCCGGTTCCGGTCATTCTTGCGGCGGACGATCTTGCGCCGAGCGAGACGGTGCAGCTGGACAAGAGCAAGATCCTCGGCTTCATCACCGAGGGCGGCAGCGGATCGAGCCATACGGCGATCCTTGCGCGCACGATGGGCATCCCTGCGATCATCGGCGTCGGCGACGCCATGAAGCCGGAAATGGCGGGGCATGAGGTCATTATCGACGGTTCCAACGGCAATATCCTGGTCGATGCGGACGAAGCGGCGCGAGTGAAGATGCTGAAGAAGATGGAGGAGCAGAAAAAGATGCAGGCGCTCCTCGACGAGCTCAAGGGCAAGCCGAACGTCACGAAGGACGGACAGAGTGTTCGCATTTACTGCAACATCGGCAGCCCGGACGACGTGCAGGCGGTTCTTAAGAACGACGCAGGCGGCGTCGGTCTGTTCCGCAGCGAATTTCTGTACCTGAACTGCGACGATTATCCCGACGAGGATTACCAGTTCGAGGCATACAAGAAAGCGCTTTCCGACATGGGCGGCAGGGAAGTCGTCATCCGCACATTGGACATCGGCGCCGACAAGCAGATCGCGTACTTCAATCTTCCGAAGGAAGAGAACCCGGCGCTCGGCAACCGCGCGCTGCGCATCTGTCTGAACCGGCCGGAGATCTTCCACACCCAGATCCGCGCGCTGTACCGCGCGAGCGCGTTCGGCAAGCTCTCCATCATGTTCCCGATGGTCACGTCCGTCTGGGAGGTGCGCGAAGCGAAGAAAATGTGCGAACGCGTCAAGAAGGAACTGCATGACGAGGGCATCCCATTTGACAACGACGTCGAGGTCGGCATCATGATCGAAACGCCCGCGGCGGCGATCATTTCCGACCGTCTTGCGAAGGAAGTCGACTTCTTCTCCTGCGGCACGAACGACCTGACGCAGTACACGCTCGCATGCGACCGGCAGAACAACGATCTCGGGCGCTTCTTCAACCCGCATCACCCCGCGGTGCTGCGCCTCCTCAAGACGGTCTGCGACAACGCGCATAAGAACGGCATCTGGGTAGGCATCTGCGGCGAACTCGGCGCGGACCTTGCGCTGACCGAAACGTTCCTTTCGATCGGCATCGACGAGCTGTCCGTATCCCCGCGTTCGGTGCTGCCGCTCAGGCAGAAAGTCCGCGAGACCGACGTGCGCGTCGTGCGCGAAAAAGTTCTCGCCGATCTCATGGGCGACGCAAACAACGAGATCTGACGCGGTCATCCGTTCATACAGAAGAACCGTCCGTTCGCCGGACGGTTCTTTTTATATCCGGCAGCTCCGCCGAATATCTTCGTGCGTATCCGCCGCGGTTTATTTTTTGCAATCTTTCCGGAAGCCCTTGAAAACCTTTTTGAAATGATATATAATGATTGCCAAAGACAGATTTGTTTGCGGGAAAATGTAAAATTTGAAGAATTGTAACATAGAATTTGATTTTTTGTTGCAATTCCGGGTTATAATGATTGCAAAGAACGGAAAGACAAATCGTTCCGTGCGGGATAAAGGAGGCAGGACAGATGTATATTGCGCTCGGTATTATTATGATCTTGATGGCTTTGGCGTTCGGGTTCTTCGGCTACATGATCGCGATGCGCGGGAAGTATGCGCTGATCACCAATTACGTCATGGAAAAGCATGCCGGAAAGGTGGACAGCCGCTATGCGCAGCGCGTCGGCTGGATCGAGATCTTTGCCTCGGTCTATTTTCTGCTGTTCGGCATTCTGGCGCTGTGCATCCACTCCGATCCGTTCGCGTGGGCGGTGTTTATCATCGGCGTCGTTCTGCTTGCGGCCGCGGCGCTCCTCAATCTGTTCCTCGGGAAAAAACTGTAAACGACGGTTCAGAAAGGGACGCGGATTTCCGCGTCCCTTTTTTTATCGGGAAAACAGCAAGAAAGCTATTGCTTTTTGCGGAATTCGATGGTACAATACCGGAGAAAAAATAAATAGCCTTATCAAGAGTGACGGAGGGACGGGCCCTGTGAAGTCCGGCAACCTGCATTTGCAAGGTGCCAATTCCCGCAGCGAAAGCTGAAAGATGAGATGAATGGAAGCTCATCTCGGTGAGCTTTTTTGTTTGTCGGTAAGGCGGAAAGAGGAGTACATGAGAAAATCGTATTTTACCAGCGAATCGGTCACGATCGGGCATCCCGACAAGATTTGCGACCAGATCAGCGACGCCGTGCTCGACGCGATCCTTAAAAAGGACCCGAACGCGCGCGTGGCGTGCGAAACCGCCTGCACGACCGGTCTTGTGCTTGTGATGGGTGAGATCACCACGGAGTGCTATGTGGATATTCAGAGCATCGTAAGAAAGACCGTCTGCGACATCGGCTACAACCGCGCGAAGTTCGGCTTTGACGGCAGCACATGCGGCGTCATCGTCGCGCTTGACGCGCAGTCGGACGATATCGCTCTTGGCGTCGACCGCTCGCTCGAAAGCAAGCAGGGCATTGACGCGGATCCGATGGACACCGGCGCCGGCGATCAGGGCATGATGTTCGGCTACGCCTGCGATGAAACGCCGATCCTGATGCCGCTGCCGATCGACCTGGCGCATGCGCTGACCAGAAAACTCACGAAGGTCCGGCAGAACCGTACGCTGACCTATCTGCGGCCGGATGGTAAGGCACAGGTGACCGTTGAATACGATGGAGATAAGCCGGTGCATATCGACACCGTCGTCCTTTCCACACAGCATGACGAGCAAGTCACGCATGAACAGCTTGAGCGGGATATGCTCGAATACGTCATCCGTCCCGCGCTGCCCGCGGCGCTGTTCGACGAAAAGACGCGCGTGCTGGTCAATCCGACCGGGCGGTTCGTGATCGGCGGGCCGCAGGGCGATTCGGGACTCACCGGACGCAAGATCATCGTCGACACCTACGGCGGCTATGCGCGTCACGGCGGCGGCGCGTTCTCCGGAAAGGATCCGACAAAGGTCGACCGCAGCGCGAGCTATATGGCGCGCTACATCGCGAAGAACATCGTCGCGGCAAAGCTGGCGCGGCGCTGCGAACTGCAGGTCGCCTATGCGATCGGCGTCGCGAAGCCGGTTTCCGTGCGCGTGGACACGTTCGGCACCGGAACAGTCGCTGACGAGCTGCTGGAAAAAGCGGTGGGCGAGGTCTTCGATCTGCGCCCGAAAGCGATCATCGAAACGCTCGGACTTCGCCGTCCCATTTATTCGCAGACCGCAAAGAACGGGCACTTCGGCAATCCGGATTTCCCGTGGGAAAAGACCGACCGGGCGGATGCATTGCTTGCGGCGGTCGAACGGCTGAAATAAGCATAAACATATCAATAAAGCCCCGCAGGTCAGCGGGGCTTTGTCATGTAAAGGATCACATTGCTTTGATCGCGTCGACGACGGCGGAGAGGTGCATGCCGAACGATGCTTTGACGAGGATCGTGTCGCCGTCGCGCAGTTCCGACGGGAGCGCTTCGATCAGCGTGCCGACCGTTTCGTATGCGTCCTTCGGATCGAACGCGGCGTTTTTCGCAAGCACGCCGACGGTCAGCATACGGTCGATACCGAGCCGTTTTGCGTATGTGCCGATGCGGGCATGAAACGCAGGCGCGTCCGGTCCGAGCTCCAGCATGTCGCCGAAGATGCAGACCGTTCTTCCGTCGGCGTTTTTCAGCACGTCGAGCGCGGATTCCATCGAAGTCGGATTGCAGTTATACGTTCCGTCGATGATCGTGAACCGGTCCGTATGAATGACGCCGGAACGCCCCGCGCCGGGCTGAAATGCCGTAAGCGCCGCGAGCGCGGCTTCGTCCGGCACGTTGAGAAGATGCGCGACGGTCAAAGCGGCAAGGGCGTTCTGCACCATATGCTTTCCGGCGACGGAAAGCCGGACGGGCAGCTTCTTTCCGAACAGCTCCGCCGTGAACGAAATGCCGGACAGGCCCTCGGGCCTGAGCCCGGTCGCGCGGACGTCAACCCCCTCGGAGAGCCCGTAGGTGATCGCGTTCGGGATCATTCTGAGAAAATCGTCGTCGCCGTTTGCAACGACCGTTCCGCCGGGGCGCATATGATGAAGCATCTCGGTTTTGCCGCGGAAGATCCCTTCGCGCGAGCCGAAAAACTCGATATGCGCTTCGCCGATGTTTGTGAACAGGCAGATCGTCGGCTCGGCGACGCACGCGATCGCGTCGATCTCGCCGAAGTGGTTTGTGCCGAGCTCCATGACGGAGACCTCGTGCGTCTCGTTGATCTGCAGGACCGTCGTCGGCACGCCGGTCTGGTTGTTGAGGTTGCCGACGGTCGCGTGGGTACGGAGCGTCGTTTCGAGGACCGCCTTGACCATTTCCTTCGTGGTCGTTTTGCCGACGCTGCCGGTGATGCACACGACGGGAAGATCGAACCGTTCGCGGTGCATTTTCGCGATGTTCTGATAGGCGAGGACGGTGTTTTCGACACGGATATTGGGATAAGGAACGTCCGTATCGGAAATGCTCAAAACGGCGCCCTTTGCCATGGCGTCCGGAATAAACCGGTGCCCGTCGAACGTGCTGCCCCGGATCGCGACGTAAGCCATGCCGGGCACAAGCGTGCGCGTGTCGATGGTCAGTCCGTCCACAACGGGCTTGCCGAAACCGGACGGCGCATACAGCGTTCCGCCCGTGGCTTCCAGCAATTCTTTGATCGTAAATCTTGCCGCCATATTATTTGTTCAGCGACAGCGAAATGATCGTGTCGCAAAGCCGTTCGTAGGAGTAACCGACGACCGCCGCTTCCTGCGGGAGCAGGGAGGTGGGCGTCATGCCGGGCAGCGTGTTTGCTTCGAGACAGTATGCTTTGCCGCCGTCCGTCAGCAGGAAATCGATCCGTCCGTAAACGGAAAGCTCCAGAAGACGGAATACGTCGAGCGCAGTCTGCTGAATGCGGCGCGTTGTGTCCGCATCGATTTCCGCGGGCGTGACCTCCTTTGCCGCGCCTGCCTGATATTTATTTTTGTAATCGTAGAATCCGTGCAGCGGAATGATCTCGATCGGCGGAAGCGCCGCGTCTCCGAGTACGCCGCAGGACAGCTCACGGCCTTTGATGTATTCCTCGATGAGGATCGTGTTCTCCATGGAGAAGGCAAGCCGGAGCGCGTCGTACAGCTCATCCCGCTTCCGCACGACGGATACGCCGATCGACGAACCGCCGTTACACGGCTTTACGACGCAGGGAACGGGAAGCGAATCGGGATCGAACGGATCGCCGGATCTCAGGAGCATTCCGCGCGGCGTCAGAATACCCGCGGCTTCAAACATCTGCTTGCTGATCCATTTGTCCATGGCATTGCGGCAACCGGCTGCGCCGGAGCCGGTATAGCGAATGCCGCGCGCGTCGAAAAACGCCTGCAGCTCGCCGTTTTCGCCGCAGTCGCCGTGCAGCGCCATGTAGACGATATCCGCCTCGGCGCAAAGCTCCGGCACATGGAGACCGATATACTCGTTGAATCCTTCTTTGCGGGAACTGCGCAGGGCGTCGAGGTCCGGTTCGGATTCCGAAACGCGGAACGGCGGAAGCGGCTTTGCGTCTTTGAACAGATCGGATTTGCCGTCCCAATCGGGCAAACCGAAAAACAGATCGACCAAAACCGCCCGGTGTCCCAGGGACAGCAGCGCGTTTGCGGCCATCGTGCCGCTGGAAAACGAAACGTCGCGCTCGGGGGAAAGCCCTCCGGCAAGAACCACTATCTTCATATCCATACCTCTCTATCTTACTTTATAACATATTTTTTGCGCTATGACAACCGCTTCTTTCTTTTCGGGACAAAAATCGGGCGCGTTCGCGTAAACTGAACCGGATACAGCGGGTTTTCCGACTTGACCGCTGCTCCGGAAAGGAACGATATGAAACGAATTCTGTCTCTGCTTCTGATCGCCGTACTGCTCGCGGGAACCGGCTGCAGGCAAAACGTTCCCGAAAAGACGTATCACACCGATCTTTCGTTTTCCGAATTGTCGGATTCCGGCACGGACGCCGCGCTGGAGATCGCGCGGGCAAAAGAACTCAGGTTTCGCGTGGAGAGAGGAGAGCTCTCGGGCGCCCGCGCACAGGAATCGTTCGGCGCGCGGGCGAACGCGATGAGACGCCTTCAGACCGACGAGGCGATCGCATATGTGCGGTATTGCATGGACGTGACGAACGCCGGGAACAGGCAGAAATACGATACGCTGACGCTGCAGCTTCAGACGCTTGCGGGGATCCTGACGGACGTCGCACTGCTTTTATCGGAGGATCCCGCGCTGAAGGACCTGTACGACGCGGAAACGGTCGAAGCGCTTCTGCGGGCGGATGCGCTGTCCGATCCCGCCGTTCTGCCGTTATTGGCGCGTGAGCGCGCGCTGGAGGGGGAATACGAGGCGCTGCCGGGAAAGCTCACGGCGGAACTGAACGGCAGGAAATGGACGGGCGACGAGATCCTTTCCGATCCGACGCTGTCGCCGGACGATTTCACATACCTGTATGAATCGTATGCCGAACTGTTCAATGCGGAGGCGGGTGCGATCTTTCTGGAGTTGATCGCCGTGCGAAACGAGATCGCAAAGACGCTCGGGTTCGATTCCTATGCGGACTATATGTACGCATGCTGCGACCGCGATTATTCACCGGAGGACGCGGCGCTTTTTTCGGAGCGCGTGAAGAATGCGATCGTGCCGCTGCTGTCCGGAATGCGGAACGATTTTTACGGGGCAGGCATGCGGCTGTACGGCATGGTCTTCGAGGAAAAACCGACCATGGAGCGGATCGGAACGGTCGTTGCCGGCATTCTGCCGGAGCTGTCCGAGCCGTGGGAATATATGCTTTCGCATTCCATGTACGATCTCGGCACGAATGAAACGCGTATGCCGGGGAACTTTACCGTCTATTTTGCGGACTGCGGCGCGCCGTTTCTGTTCGGCTCGTGGACGAACGGGTTCGAGATGCCTGCGACCGTCGTCCATGAATTCGGACATTATGCGGCATATTACCTGAACGGAGACGCCGTTTGCGCGTCAAACTCGCCGGATCTTGCCGAAATCGACGCGCAGGGGCTTGAACTATTGTCCGTTTTGCGGTATGATACACTATATGGCAGTCTGTCCGGAGCGGCAGAGAACGCACAGATATTCTACTCGCTCTATACGCTGGTGGACGGCTGTATGGAGGATGCGTTCCAGCAGTTTGCCTACGGACAGGATGCGCCGACGGTCGGGGCGCTGAACGCCGAATACGGACGGCTTGCCGAAGCGTACGGGCTGGATCTGCTCGGCACGGATGCAAGGGCATGGACACAGATCCCGCATACGTTTCAGTCGCCGTTTTATTACATCAGCTATGCGGTCGGCATGACGGCGGCGCTGGAGCTGTATTTATCGGCGCGGAAGGATCCGGACGCTGCGGCGAATGCGTATCGCGCCGTTCTGATGCGCGATCGCGGCGCACGGCTTTCGGAAACGCTGCATGCCGCAGGGCTTTCGGATCCGTTCGCACCGGAGACGATCAAAAGACTGGCGCTCGAATTGGGGAGCGAACGCCGGGACAGAATGAACGAATGAGGAAGGACAACGATACATGAAGAGGATTGGGTGTTTCCTGCTTGCCGTGCTGTTTGTCTGCCTGTACTTTTCCTATGCATCGGGCGAGGGCAGCTTTACGGTCGTATACGCAATGCCGAAGGACCAGCCTGCGGAGCGCCTGACGGATGCGGACGTGATGACGCGGGTGACCGTTTACCGTTCGCAGCAGATCACTTTGAAGCTGTCGGATGCAGGCGCGGGACGCACCCTGTATCTCGAGTGGTTCTCTCTCCCCGAAAACGCGATCGTCGTACAGTACGACGCGAAAGGCAAACAGCTTGATTCCAGAACGTTCGCCTCGCCGGAACGGTACGCCGAAGAGATTTCGCTCGATCCCGCCTGCGTAAAGATCGCGGTTGCGCCGCACGGTTCGGATTTCTGCACGGTTTCCACCCTCTATGTTTCCGAGCAGAAGCCGGAGCCGGAATGCGGATGGCTGTCCGCGACGCCCGAGGCGTGCGATATCCTGATCGTTGCGCCGACGCCCGCGGATGTGATGGAACAGTTCGGACCGACGATCGCAAAATATGCGATCGGACACGGCGTATCCGTCGGTATCGTCTGCATGACGGTGGATTACCGCTATCGACTTGGGGAACTGCATCGCGCGCTCGTGAAGCTCGGCGTCGAGCAGGCGCCGATCGTATTCGGGATTCACGATGAAAACTATCTTGAAAAAGGACAGATCCGCAAACGCTGGGAGCCGGAAGCATCGCAGGAAAAGCTCCGTGCGATCGTCGACCGGCTGCATCCCAAAATCGTTCTGACCGTCGACCGGTCCGAGACGGACCTGCGCGCGTCGGAGACCTATTCGATCGTATCCGCCGCGCTTGCAGAGAATCCGGCGGTGAAAAAGCTCTATGTCGCGTCCGATTCCGGCATGACGAGAATTGACTGCACGGAGCCGATGACGGCGCTCGGCGGCTGGACGGCGCATAAGGCGGCGACCGAAGCATACCGCCTGATGGATTCGCGCGGCGTGTACCGGATCAGACTCAATAAAACGCAGGCGTACCGTCTGGAAGCGCAGACGGTGGGCATGGACGCCGAGGGAACGGACCTGCTTGAAAACATTGAGCAGAAATCCCTGATCAGTTACAGAACGCCGGAGCCGATGACGGCGCCGCCGGCGGAAGCCGCGGTAACCGAAGCGCCGCCCTCAAAATCGGCGGCGGTGATCGTCGACGAAGAAATTGAACTGCCGGCTTTCCCGTTTTCTCCGACGGAAGCGCCTGCAACGGCGCCCGCTGAGGAGGAAAAGAAGGACGGTTTGTTCTCCTGCTCCGGAGGAAAGGAATCAAAGGTCAGCGTCGAAATCGAAGAAACCACGCCGCCGACGCCCGTAGCAACGGAAGCGTCGACGCCGACGCCGGAGCCGACGCCGGAACCGACGCCTGTTCCTACGCCCGAGCCGACGCCGGAACCGACGCCGGAGCCGGTCCATACCTATGAAAAAACGAATTTCGACGAACACTTTTTGAATGAGGACGAGCCGGAGTTTGTTTCGTTCGATGCCGAGAAGGGCGAGTGGATCTACCGCTCCGATATTCTGGCGGTCGAGATCACCCGCATCGAAACAAGAATGCCTCTGCGCAACAGTATACAGACAAAGCCGGTCGTATACTTTGTCGCGCACATCTATGAACGCGAGTACGACAGCTTCCGCCCGACGTTTGCAACATGGGGGCACAACGGACGCGAACGTGCATTTGCGGAGGACATGGCGAAAAACGCAAGCGCCGTTCTGTGGATCACGGGCGACAACCTCATCCAGATGGACACGGATAAAAAGGGCACGCTGATCCGCGACGGGTATGTGTTCCAGAAGTCCGCGCGCGTCGATGTGTGCTGGCTGAATCCGAAGACGCGGTCCATGGAAGTGCTGAAGAAAAACAGCTACACGGCGGACGATCTCTATGAAAGCGGCGTCGAGAACTGCTTCTCCTGGGGACCGATCCTTGTGGAAAACGGCAAGATCACGAACGACGCAAGGACGCAGCGCCGCGAATCCAACCCGCGCACCATGCTCGGCATGGTCGAGCCGGGACATTTTATCGCGGTCATGGTCGTCGGAAGACAGGGGAAATACAGCGAAGGCACAAGCTGTGAAGAATGCGCGCAGATCATGCAGGAGCTCGGCTGCATTTCCGCCTACAATCTCGACGGCGGGCAGTCCGCCGCAATGGTCTTTATGGGCGTCAAGCTCAATCAGGACAGCGACGGACGCTATAACGGTCTCTCCGCGAAGAACCGGTCCATGGCGGACGGGCTTACCTGGGGATACTCCAAACTCTGCGGTACCTACGGCGGATAAGCATTGACCGGATTATGGAGCAAAACAAAGCGGACGGCAAACGAAAACTGAATTGGATCCTGACGGGCGCGGCAATCGCTTTTGCCGCGCTCGCGATCGCTGTCTGTCTGCTTCTGCAGCCGAAGACCGGCGCGTCGGATCGCTTTGTGATCCGCTACGGGGACGGAAAAACGATCGCCTTCTCCGCATGGGAAACACGAACGGTCGTCATTCGCGACGGCGAGCTTGCCGACAGGGCGACGGGCGAGGGCGATGAAAACGTCATCCGGATCGAAAACGGCGAAGCATGGATGGAGCAGGCGAACTGCCCGCACGGGGAGTGCGTGAAACAGGGACGGCTCAGCGAAGAAACCGTGAAAAAGCGCCCGCTCGGAACGTGGATCGTCTGCGCGCCGCACCGCGTCTATATCGAACTTGCGGGGGACGGACAATGAAGATCCGCACGCTGACCAAAATGGCGCTTCTGACCGCCGCCGCGCTGATCCTCGGCTATATCGACTCTTTGATCCCGCTTGTTCCGACCGTTCCGGGAATCAAGCTCGGATTGTCCAATCTGGTCCTGCTCTACGCCGTGTTCTATATGGGACCGGTCGAAACGGTCGTCCTGATGCTTTTGAAGGTCGGATTGTCTTCGCTCCTGTTCGGGAATGCCGTCGGCGCGCTGTACGCGCTGGCGGGCGGCGTTCTGTCGACGGCAGCGATGCTTCTGCTGCACCGGATTCCGCGCGTTTCCGTCATTCCGGTCAGCACGGCGGGCGGAATCCTGCACATCGTCGGACAATGCGCGGTCGGCTGCCTGCTGATCTCGTATCGACCTGTGCTGTTCTATGCGCCGTGGCTTCTGATCAGCGGAACAGCAACCGGGCTGCTCCTGGGCATTGCGGCGCGCGCGGCGTTTTTCGGCATCGAACGGTATGAAAGGAGGCGCGGCGAATGAAACGGATCGGCTTGTTCCTCCTGATTCTGCTGCTGCTTCCGTTCGGCTGCAAAACGGAATCCGCGCATTCCGCAGCGGGCTTTGCCTGCGATACGGTGGTGACGATCACGGCGTACGCGCCGCAGAAGACCGTCGATGAAACGCTGAAGCTCTGCGCCGATTACGAGGCGCTGCTCAGCAAAACAATCGTGGGCAGCGACGTCTGGAACCTGAACCGCGCGAACGGCGATCCGGTCGAGGTCAACCCGGAAACAGCGGATCTGTTGCGGCTTGCAATCGAGATCGGCGAGCGCAGCGGGGGCGCGTTCGACGTGACAATCGCGCCGCTTTCCGGCATGTGGGATTTTTCGGCGAACGAACCGGTCGTCCCCGATCAAGCCGCGCTGCAGGAGGCGGCAAAGCGCGTCGATTACCGCAATATCGTTGTTGAAGGTAATACGGTTACGCTGAAAAACGGTGCCGAGATCGACCTCGGCGGGATCGCGAAAGGATATATCGCGGACCGCGTTGCGGACTATCTGCGCGAACAGGGCGTCACATCCGCCTGTATCAACATGGGAGGAAACGTCGTGACCATCGGCACAAAGCCGGACGGCAGCCCGTGGTCGATCGGCGTCCGCGATCCGAACGGTACACCGGAGCAGAGCGAAGAGGTACTGAAGCTCTCCGACGCAACGGTCGTCACAAGCGGGAACTACGAGCGCTTCTTCGAGATCGACGGCGTACGCTACCATCACATCCTCGATCCGAAAACCGGTATGCCGGTCGCGAACGGACTTGCTTCCGTCACGATCGTCGGCACGAGCTCCGCACTGTGCGACGCGCTGTCCACCGCCTGCTTCGTACTCGGCGAAGAGGGGAGCAAAAAACTGCTTGCCGGATACGGCATCCATGCGATTTTCCTGTATACAGACGGCACCCGATCCGCCATTCCGTCGGAGTAATCGGATCGAACGAATTCTGCCGGCAATAATTAAACAAAAAAGCCCGGAAATGTTGGATTTCCGGGCTTTTTTGCGTTCTCGAAACATGTCGGATGCAAATGCTTCCGGAAAACAATGGAAAACAATAATATATTATGGAGAATTCCCCCAAAAAGGTGGACAATCCGAAAACATTTGTGCTATAATCTCGAAAGTTAAAGTATGCCTGTCAACAGGTTTTTACCGATCGAAGAAATACAAAAGGAAAGGACCAGAAAGATGAAGAAAAGACTGATCAGCTTTTTACTCGCGGTTGCTCTTTTGCTGACGCTGTGCCCGGCGTCCGTGTTTGCGGACGACGATGCCGCGCCGGAAGACAACGGCGAGGAAACGGTCGTCCTTGCGCCGGAAAAAGAACCGGCGGAAGAACCCGCGCCCGCTGCGGAAGAACCCGCAGAGGAACCGGCGGAAAAGCCCGCGGAGGAGCCCGCAGAGGAACCCGTGGAAGAACCCGCAGAGGAGTCCGCGGAGGAACCGGCGGAAGAGCCCGCTGAGGAGCCCGCAGAGGACGAACCGGAAGAGCCCGCTCACGTCGACGATGAAATCCGCGTCGGCGAGAAGGTCGAGGCAAAGATCACCGGCAAAGAATACAAGCTCCGCCTGACCGTGAAGAGCACTGTTCACGTTGTGCTCACGGCGGAAGGCGCGGTTCGCGTCGAGCTTTTGAACGAGTCGGCGCGCGCAAAGAGCAAGACGTTCAAAGCCGAAAAGGACGAGGACGGCAACTGGCTCGTCAAAGAGGAAATGTACCTCAAGGAGGGCACATACCTCGTAACGGTCACCGGTCTCAGGGAAAAGACCGTCGCATTCGTTCTTTCCTTTGACAAATACGTCGCGCCCGAAGAACCCGGCGAACAGCCCGGCGAAGAGCCCGGTGAAGAACCCGGTGAAGAACCCGGTGAAGAGCCCGGTGAAGAACCCGGTGAAGAACCCGGTGAACAGCCCGGCACATTCGGCGGGATCGGCGGAAATGCGCTTGCCGAAGGCATTGAGCTGACCGAAGTCGACAAGGAGCTCGTCACGGTCGAGAAAGAGGTTGTCAAGGGTGCCGACAAAGAGATCGTCCGCCCCGCCAACCGCGATTACACGCCCTCCGATATCTACGTCCTGTTTGACGGCGAGGAAGGCACGACCGCAACCGTCACGTTCCACGCGAACGGCGGTTCCGGCGAGATGGAAGCGGTAACGTACAATGCCGACGAAGCGGCGCAGGCGCTCCCCGTCAACGGCTTCACCAAAGACGGCTACACCTTCATCGGCTGGGGCACCTCCTCCTTCCCGGATCGTGTTTACAGCACCAATCAGACCATCCATATCACCGGCGACACGGAGCTGTACGCCATCTGGGACAACGCGCCCGAGGGCTATACCAACATCTTCATGTCCGCGACCTACGGCAGCGGACTGGTCACGGTGGAGGATTACGAGGAAGGCGTCATCATCAAGTCGATGAACATCTGGGGCGCAAACCCGAACACCGGCGATCCCGGCTCCCCGACCAAGATCTTTATTCCCGCATACTATAACGGCAAAGTGGTCGTCGCGATCGGTTATCAGGCGTTCAAGTCGGCAGGTCTGACGGGCGTCAAGTTCGAGTCCGGCAGCCAGCTCCGGATCATCGGCAGCAGCGCGTTCTATCTGAATTCCGGTCTTTCCGGATTCAATCTGGTTCTGCCGACGACGGTCGAAAAAATCAATTCCTACGCATTCTGCGAGTGCCGTCTGAAGAGCATCAACTTCACCGACCTTGTCAATCTGACGACGCTTGGTGCAAACTGCTTCGCCGAATGCGCCTTAACGAGCGTGGATTTGCGCAATACGCAGGTCACTGAAATCCCCGAAAAATGCTTCTATTCGGGCAGCGGTCGGAACAGAATCAAAGATATTAAGTTCAACGAGAACACCACCTCGATCGGGGCGAGTGCCTGCTACTACTGCTACGGCGACGTAACGATTCCCGCCACGGTCACCAGCATCGGCTCGGCTGCGTTTTATCTGCCGAGCTACGACAGCTATAAACTGAATCTGGACGTCAGCACGCTTCCGGACGATGTGATCGCAGCAAACTACAACAACATGCTGGGTCGCTACACCGACTGCATCAACGCCACGAAGTTCATCTTCCCGGAATCCTGGTATTCCGGCGACTTTGCGACCTATAACGGAATGATCTACGGCGTTTCGGATGCGTGGGAGGGCGGCGAGCTCTACGTTCCCGCCAGCGCCGGCACTTCTCTGGCAAGGGGATGTTTTGCCACGCGACCCGCTGCCAGGCGGCTGACCTCTCTGGTCTTTGAATCTACCTGCTCCTATCCGAGCGGCACCTTCTCGTACTATATGTGCTCTTGTCAGACGAATCTGACCAGCGTCACCTTCCCCGAGAGCCAGAAGTATACGGGGTATATGTCGTTCTACAACGCGGGCTTTACCGAGCTTGTTCTGCCGGAAGGTCTGCAGTATATCAGCGAACGCTCCTTCGACAGCTGTGCCAAGCTGACGAGCGTGACGATCCCGACCACCTTAAAGAAAATCTCCGCCAAGGCGTTTCAGGATTGCAAGAAGCTGAAGACCGTCTATATCGGCACGGAAGAGAGCACCGCGATGACGGAGATTGCTTCCGATGCATTCAATCGCTGCTCCGCGATCGAGGATATCTACATTCTTTCAATCCCCGTTGCGATGAGCAACACGCAGGCGCCGTGGAAGACGCATCCGTGGAGCGCGACCGAGGCGACCATCCATTGGAAGGACGGCGAAACGAATCCCGATGCGTTGGAGGTCGTGGACGCCAACGGCGTGCGCTGGATCTATAACACCAAGAACGGCAAGCTGCTGTACTTCGTCGGCAAGGAACAGGGCAGCGGCGAGGACATGACCGTCAACCCGGCAAAATCCTCCTCTACGAAGGTCGATATCGAGATCCCCACGCAGGTTTATGCGCTGGACAATCGCACTACGCCGCTCGGCGAGGTCAATTCGCTGGGATCTTTTCTGCTCTGCGGCGGCGGCAACGGCAGAAGGTACTTCGGAACGGTTACGGTTCCTTCTCGTTTTGACAACATCAGCAGCTATCAGTTTGGCGGATCCTCCACTGACGGTTACTTATATACCGCAGACAAGATCATTCTGAGCAACGGTATTACCAAGATCGGACAGAACGGTTTCCGCGGCGGCGGCGTTTATGAGGTTGTCCTTCCCACCGACGGGAATTTCGTCTCCATCGGCAAGGATGCTTTCTCATGGAGCAGTTTGCGCCGGATCAATTTCCCGGAGGGTCTTGTTTCCATCGGCGAATCGGCATTAAGCCACACCAGCATCGGCTATTATTCCGCGGACGAGAACGGCATTGTGCTTCCGAAATCATTGGATTCGATCGGCACGTCGGCGTTCAGCGCCTGCAACAGTCTGAAGCAGATCAAATACCGTCAGTATAAGCATGCCGAGAACATGCCTTCGGACGGCAAGCTGGCGCCGGATTCGTTCTTCACGGATGAGACCAGGACCACGGCCAATGTTTTCGGCGCGCCCAACGTCGGCGGCAGAGTCTACTTCCTGGACGACGCGGCGACCAAGATAGAGCTGGTCGGCGAACCGATTCTGAACTACGATACGCAGACCACCACGGTCATTGCCCGCGCAAAGCTCGTATACGGCATAATCCGGTTGGAGGACCCGTATCTGGTTGCGCAGCCCAACAGCAAGATCGTCGACTTCCACATCATGGATTCGTCCGATCCGAATTGGAATTACGGTGGCACGTTTGAGGACGACGAGTGGCTGTATGTCAGCTTAACGGTCACGGCGGACGACGACTATTATTTCTACGGTTATTTCGAGAACACCGATACAGGTCTGCATCTGACCTCCGACGTCGGAATCACGGTGTCCAACACCACGAACACCCTGACCTACAACGCGAACGGCGGCAACCTTGCTGCAGGCACGCAGATGCCGGACAGCGTCACCAAGCTGACGGGCACCCCGTGGCCCGCGGCGGAGCTCCCCGAGGGCATCAACCGCTACGGCTATCTGGCGCCGACGGTCTGGAATACCGAGGCGGACGGCAGCGGCACCGACCGTGCGCCGGGCGCGGACGTCGTCCTTGACGACGATATCACCCTCTACGTGAAGTGGGAGGAGGATCCCGCGGTCACCTATACGGTCACCTATGCGGTGGACGATACGGCAAGAGCACAGGTCAGCAGCGCTTCCGACGGTCCGTTCCAGGTGCATCACAATGATGAAGTTGCGGGCTCGACGGTGTCGCTTGCAGAGGGCGTTGTCGGCTATCACATCGCGGGCTGGTACAAAGGCAACAGCCAGATCACGACGAACGCCGAACTGACTGCGGATCAGGCGAAAGCCAATCTGAACAAGTACAACAGCGAATCGTATAAGGACACCGCCTACACGGCGAGCATTCAGGCGAACACCTATACCATCACGTTCAACGCGAACGCCTCCGACGCGACCGGTTGGATCGACGATATGGACGTCACCTACGATGCGGATCCGGTTGCGAAGCTGAACGCCAACAACTTTGAACGGCCGAACGCACGCTTCCTCGGCTGGGCGATCACGGCCGCCGGCGACGTCCTCTTCGAGGATGAAGCCGATTTCGGCAACGAGCAGATTGCGCAGTGCATCGACGTCGATCAGAACGAAGGCATGATCACGCTCTACGCCGTATGGCAGACGAGCTACACCGTGCACTTCAACGCGAACGGCGGCGAGGGCGAGATGGAGGATCAGGAGATCCAGTACGACACGGCGACCGCTTTGAACGTGAACACGTTCACCAAGACCGGCTACGCGTTTGCGGGCTGGGCAACCACGGCGGACGGCGCTGTCGCGTATGCGGACGAGGCGGAGGTCACGAACCTTGCGGGCAACGAAGCCGAAGTCACGCTGTATGCGAAGTGGAACGCGGAAATCGAGGTTGCCATTACCGGCAGCACGGTCGACGACGCGGTCTACACCGGCGCAGAGCAGAGCAACACGACCTACACCGTGACCTATAAGATCGCGGGCGTCGAGGTACAGGAGAGCGAACTGCCCGCGGGCATTGTGCCTGAGATCACGGCGGTTCAGGACGGCGAGACCAAGGATCCGGCAGGCGCCTACGGTACGAACGTCGGCACCTACACCGCAACCGTCACCGTCACGCTCACGGGCGCGGCGGACGGCTATGTGATCAAGACGGCAACTGCGGAAGCGGACGTCGTGCTGATCATCGGCAAGGCGGAACTGACGATCACGGCGGTCGCGCAGACCTACACCTACACCGGTGAGGCGCAGGGCCCCGAGGGCACATACACCGCGGACTTTGACGACTACGTCACGGTCGAAGGCCTCAAGGGCAGCGACGCGCTGACGAGCATCACGCTGGCCGGCAAGAAGACCAACGCAGGCACGTATGAGAACGAGATCGTTCCGTCCGCGGCAGCAATCGGCGACGCGACCGGCAACTACGAGATCAGCTATGCGAAGGCGACGCTGACGATCAACAAGGCGGCGCTGACGATCACGGCGGTCGCAAAGACCTATGATTACAACGGCGGCGAACAGGGCCCGGCGGGCACATACACCGCGGCCTTCGACACCTATGTCACGGTCGAAGGCCTTGTGGGCAGCGACGCGCTCACGAGCATCACGCTGGCCGGTAAGAAGACCAACGCAGGCATGTATGAGAACGAGATCGTTCCGTCCGCGGCTGCAATCGGCGACGCGACCGGCAACTACGAGATCAGCTATGCGAAGGCGACGCTGA